>NZ_CBFHAZ010000085.1:0-27398 GCF_965653655.1 Pseudomonas onubensis
CGGTGTGTCAGCCCATACAGGTGTGACTGATACACCGCTTTCGCGAGCAAGCCCGCTCCCACATTAGATCACGCTAATATTCAAAAATAGAATATCAAATAGAATTTATATTATTTTCAAGTCTTAAAAACTGGCTTTATAGTCGCGCCGCAGGCGAAGACGCGCACCGCGCTTTAAGGCAGGATACGACTACTGCGTCACCTGCTTCGCTCAACATAAAAAACACAGGGGCTGTTCATGACTATTTCTGTATTGCGTCGCACGTTGTTGGTTGGCACTTTGGGCTTGGCACTCGGGGCTGGCCTGATGGGCCAGGCCATCGCCGGCGAGCAGCTGGGCAACATCAAGAAAGCCGGCGAGATCAAGATCGGCCTGGAAGGCACCTACCCGCCGTTCAGCTTTGTTGATGAAAGCGGCAAGCTCAGCGGCTTTGAAGTCGAGTTGTCCGAAGCATTGGCCAAAGAGCTGGGCGTCAAGGTCAAGCTGCAGGCCACGCCGTGGGACGGCATCCTCGCCGCCCTGGAATCCAAGCGCCTGGACGCAGTGGTCAACCAAGTGACCATCTCCGAAGAACGCAAGAAGAAGTATGACTTCTCCAAGCCCTACACCGTGTCCGGTATCCAGGCACTGGTGCTGAAGAAAAACGTCGGCGCCATCAAGACTGCCAACGACCTGGCCGGCAAGAAAGTCGGTGTGGGCCTGGGCACCAACTACGAACAATGGCTCAAGGACAATCAACCCAAAGCCATCATCAAGACCTATAACGATGACCCGACCAAGTTCCAGGACCTGCGTATCGGCCGTATCGACGCCATCCTGATCGACCGCCTGGCCGCGCTGGAATACGCCAAGAAAGCCCCGGACACTGCTGCTGCCGGTGATGCTTTCTCCCGTCAGGAAGCCGGTATTGCCCTGCGCAAAGGCGAGCCGGAACTGCTCGACGCGGTGAACAAGGCCCTCGACAAGCTGCGCGCCGATGGCACCTTGAAGAAGCTGTCCGAGAAGTACTTCAACGCTGACGTCACTGAATAATGGAAGCAGGTTTCCAACTCGCGCTGGACTCCGCGCCCTTTCTGCTCAAGGGCGCGTACTACACGGTGATTCTTAGCCTCGGCGGGATGTTTTTCGGCTTGTTGCTGGGCTTCGGCCTCGCCTTGATGCGCTTGTCGCGCTTCAAGCTCCTGAGCTGGACCGCCCGAGTCTATGTGTCGTTCTTTCGCGGCACGCCCTTGCTGGTGCAGCTGTTTTTGATCTACTACGGTTTGCCGCAAGTGGGCATCGAGCTGGATCCGATCCCGGCGGCCATGATCGGCTTTTCGCTGAACATGGCCGCTTACGCCTGTGAAATCCTGCGCGCCGCGATCAGCTCCATCGAGCGCGGCCAATGGGAAGCTGCTGCCAGCATCGGCATGACTCGCGCGCAGACCCTGCGTCGGGCCATCCTGCCGCAGGCGATGCGCACGGCCTTGCCGCCGTTGGGTAACAGCTTTATTTCGCTGGTCAAGGACACGGCGCTGGCCGCCACCATTCAGGTGCCGGAGTTGTTCCGCCAGGCACAGTTGGTGTCGGCGCGTACCTTTGAAATCTTCACCATGTACCTGTCCGCCGCCCTGATCTACTGGATCCTGGCAAGCATCCTGGCGCACTTTCAAAATCGCCTGGAAGACCGGGTCAACCGGCATGACCTGGAGTCCTGAGCATGATCGTGGTTGAAAAACTGACCAAACAATTCAAAGGTCAGGTGGTACTCAACGGCATCGACCTCGAGGTCAAGGAAGGCGAAGTGGTCGCCATCATTGGCCCCAGCGGTTCCGGCAAGACCACCTTGCTGCGCTGCCTGAACTTCCTCGAAGAACCCACCAGCGGTCGCATCAAGGTCGGTGATATCGAGATCGACAGCAGCAGGCCGCTCAACCAGCAACAAGGCCTGGTGCGGCGCTTGCGCCAGCACGTGGGTTTTGTGTTCCAGAATTTCAACCTGTTCCCGCATCGCACCGCGCTGGAAAACGTCATCGAAGGCCCGATCGTGGTCAAGAAGATGCCGCGCGAGGCGGCGATCGCACTGGGGCGCAAACTGCTGGACAGGGTCGGCCTGGCAGGCAAGGAAGACGCCTACCCGCGGCGCTTGTCCGGCGGCCAGCAACAGCGCGTGGCGATTGCCCGTGCCTTGGCCATGGAGCCGGAGGTGATCCTGTTTGACGAACCCACCTCGGCACTCGACCCGGAGCTGGTCGGCGAAGTGCTGGCGACCATCCGCAGCCTGGCCGAAGAGAACCGCACCATGGTTATCGTCACCCACGAAATGAGCTTCGCCCGGGATGTGGCCAACCGGGTGATCTTTTTCGACAAAGGCGTGATCGTGGAGCAAGGCGAAGCCAAGGCGCTGTTTGCCAACCCCAAGGAAGAGCGGACCAAGCAGTTTTTGAGCAAGTTTTTAGCCCACTGACTGGCTTGCAGTGTGGAGAGGGAGCTTGCTCCCGCTGGGCTGCGCAGCGGCCCCAAAATCCTGGGAGCGCTTCGCACTCCAGCGGGAGCAAGCTCCCTCGCCACAGTCCTACGCAAATCCCTCGCAGCCATGGGTAAAACACCCCGCCAAACCCACCTTAAAATCCCCCGCCCCGTCAGCCTTTTCTGAATCTGCTCCAACTCGCCGTTAAGCCTTTTGCCGCCATTGACGACTGCCAGCCAACCCTCTTATCTAGCGCCCAGAGGATTGGATCCTATCCCGGCTACTCACTGAATCGTTCCTTTCGGCCCCCCGCGCGCAATCGCGCCACGGGCGCCGGAACGATTGCTGCTGGCTGCATCAAGGAGATTACTTATGACGCGCACCGCACCCCAGGCCACGCTCACCGCCCCGACCCTGCCCCAGGCGAATCGACACGGCATCAATGCCCTTGCCGCCACCCAATTGCAGGTGGACATCGCGCCTTACCCTGGCATGGACGAGGGCGACCTGATCGAGTTGTTCTGGAACAACTGCTTTGCCGACTCACGTCGGATTACCGCGTGCAAGGTCGGCACGCTGACTCGCCTGCGTGTACCCGAAAGTTTTATTCAGGATGGCACGGCACGGGTTCACTATCAGGTCATGCAAGTCGGCCACGGCCCGGCACGTTCAGAACTCACCCAGGTGCCCGTGAAGACCTGCTACCCCGGTGGCCACCCTTCTGCGCTGCTGGACGGTGAAAACCAGAACCTCGCCCCCGTGGGCCTGCCCGAAACCATCCGGCGTTACGGCGTCAACGGCAGCCAGGTACGGCGTGGCATACCGCTGACCATTCAGCCCTACCTGAACATGGCGACGGGCGATGCCATTACCCTACGCTGGGGCGACGTGCGCCTGGACCTGCCGAGGATCCAGGCCAAAGGCGTGGGCCTGCCGGTGCAGGTGTGGGTGCCGTCGGCCATTATTATCGAAGCAGGCGACGACAGCCGCCTGGACGTGACGTACTGCATTCTCGATCGGGTCGGCAATAATTCGCGCTGGGCGCCGGTGCGCACCTTGAACATAGCCACCTGCGCGCCACAGCCGCCAGCCCGGCCAGCCAGCGCCACGACGATCTATCAACCGCGTCAGCCCGGTTCCCCCTGCGAACCCGGGTGACAGCCCTTCTATGCATATTCCTAAAAGTTAGTTTATTTAAAGATTTAACACGCTTAGGGTATATGCACCGGACCACCGGACATCTCTGATTTTTTTGTTTCTATTTCATTGAATGCGAGGTCGGTATGGTCAGAATTACCCCGGTGCATAACGCCAGGGCATTACGTGCAGCCAAGGAGCGGCGCTGATGTCTAACTTGGCTCTAACACCCCCCCAGAGTGATCTGGACGTAGCCCCACTGCTGTTGCCGGCCACGGTGCTGCGCAACGACGCCCAGGCGTTGAGCGCGGCCCATGAGCTGGCCCAGGCCGCACGCCTGCAAGCGGCCAAACGCGACCAGCAGCGCCAACTGCCCTGGGCGCAGCTTGAGCAGTTCACCCGCAGCGGGCTGGGCAGTATTTCCATTCCCCGTGAATACGGCGGCCCCCAAGTGTCATTCGTGACCCTGGCCGAAGTGTTCGCGATCATCAGTGCAGCGGACCCGGCCCTCGGCCAAATCCCGCAGAACCATTTCGGCATTCTGCACCTGCTGCAAAGCACCGCCACCGAGCGCCAGAAAAAGCAGCTGTTCCAGAGCGTGCTCGACGGCTGGCGCATCGGCAATGGCGGCCCGGAACGTGGTACCAAAAACACCCTGGAACTCAAGGCGCGCCTCACTGCCAAGGATGACGGCTATGTGATCAGCGGCCAGAAGTTCTACTCCACCGGTGCCTTGTTCGCGCATTGGGTCGCGGTTAAAGCATTGAACGATGACGGCAAGCAAGTCATGGCGTTTGTGCGCCGTGGCACGCCAGGGCTGCGCATCGTTGACGATTGGTCGGGCTTTGGCCAACGCACCACCGCCAGCGGCACGGTACTGCTCGACCAGGTGCCGGTTGACGCAGAGTTGGTGATCGACAATTGGCGCCTCGCCGACAGCCCGAATATCCAGGGCGCCGTCTCGCAACTGATCCAGGCCGCCATCGATGCCGGCATCGCCCGTGGTGCGCTGGATGACACCATCGTTTTCGTGCGCGAACGTTCGCGCCCGTGGATCGACGCCAAGGTCGAACGCGCCAGCGATGACCTGTACGTGATCGCCGATATCGGCAAACTGAAAATCGAACTGCACGCCGCCGAAGCCCTGCTGCGCAAAGCCGGCCAGGTACTGGACGACATCAGCGCCGCGCCGATCACCGCGCACTCGGCCGCCCGTGCCTCGATTGCCGTGGCCGAGGCCAAGGTGCTGACCACCGAAGTGTCGTTGCTGGTCAGCGAAAAGCTCTTTGAACTCGCCGGCAGCCGCGCAACCCTTGCCGAATTCAACCTCGACCGCCACTGGCGCAATGCCCGCGTACACACCCTGCACGACCCGGTGCGCTGGAAGTATCACGCCATTGGCGCCTATCGACTGAACGGCACTTTGCCTGCTCGACATTCCTGGATCTGACCGACCAGACACCTGGAGAAACCCATGACTTTTTCCCCTAACGTCGCGGTCATCACCAGCGACGAACAAGCTCTTATTGTCGCCAGCGACCTGGCCGAAGACTTTCGCCGTGACAGCGCCCAGCGCGACCGCGAACGCCGCCTGCCCTTGCCCGAACTGGACGTGTTTTCGCGCTCCGGCCTGTGGGGCATCAGCGTGCCCAAGGAGTATGGCGGCGCCGGCGTGTCCAACGTCACCCTGGCCAAAGTCATCGCCCTGATCGCCCAGGCCGACGCCTCGCTGGGCCAGATCCCGCAAAACCACTTTTATGCGCTGGAGGTCCTGCGCGTAAACGGCAGCCCGGCCCAGCAACAACGCCTGTACGCCGAAGTACTCGCCGGCCAGCGCTTCGGCAATGCGCTGGCGGAACTGGGTACCAAAACCGCCCATGACCGCGTCACCTCCATCACCCGCGACGGCGATGGTTTTCGCATCACCGGGCGCAAGTTCTACTCCACCGGCGCGATCTACGCCCAGCGCATCCCCACCTCGGTGGTGGATGAACACGGCGTGCAGCAACTGGCGTTTGTGGCCCGCAACAGTGAAGGTTTGAGCGTGATCGACGACTGGAGTGGTTTCGGCCAGCGCACCACCGGTAGCGGTTCGGTGGTGTTCGAAAACGTCTGGGTGGCCGCCCAGGACGTGATCCCGTTCCAGAGCGCCTTCGAGCGCCCGACCACCGTCGGCCCGCTGGCGCAGATCCTTCACGCCGCCATCGACACCGGCATCGCCCGCGCCGCCTTTGAAGATGCGCTGCACTTTGTGCGCACCAAAACCCGCCCGTGGATCGACGCCGGCAACGACAAGGCCAGCGAAGACCCGCTGACGCTCAAGAGCTTCGGCCACTTGAGCATTCGCTTGCACGCCGCCGAAGCCTTGTTGGAGCGCGCGGGTGAATACCTCGACCGCGCCCAGGCCGACAGCAATGCCCAGACCGTCGCAGCAGCCTCGATTGCTGTCGCTGAAGTACGCGCCCTGAGCACGGAAATTTCCCTGGCTGCCGGCAGCACCTTGTTCGAGTTGGCGGGCAGCCAGGCGACCCTGGCCGAGCATGGCCTCGATCGCCACTGGCGCAACGCCCGCGTGCACACCCTGCACGACCCGGTGCGCTGGAAATACCACGCGGTGGGCAATTACTACCTCAATGATGAAAACCCACCACTGCGGGGGACCATCTGAATGGCCAAGAAAAAAATCCTGCTCAATGCCTTCAACATGAACTGCATCGGGCATATCAACCACGGCCTGTGGACCCACCCACGGGACACCTCGACGCAATACAAGACCGTCGAATACTGGACCGACCTGGCGCAAACCCTGGAGCGCGGGCTGTTCGACGGTTTGTTCATCGCGGATATCGTCGGCGTGTACGACGTCTACCAGAACGCTATCGACGTGCCGCTCAAAGAATCGATCCAACTGCCGGTCAATGACCCGCTGCTACTGGTATCGGCCATGGCCGCCGTGACCAAAAACCTGGGCTTCGGCCTCACCGCCAACCTCACCTACGAGCCGCCGTATCTGTTCGCCCGGCGCATGTCCACGCTGGACCACCTGAGCCGTGGCCGGGTTGGCTGGAACATCGTCACCGGCTACCTCGACAGCGCGGCCAAGGCCATGGGCCTGACCGAGCAGGTCGAGCACGACCGCCGCTATGACCAGGCCGATGAGTACCTGCAGGTGCTGTACAAACTCTGGGAAGGCAGCTGGGAAGACGATGCGGTGCTCAACGACCCCACGCAGCGGGTCTACGCGCAACCGGGCAAGGTGCACAAGGTCGAGCACCACGGCGAGTTCTATCAGGTGGAGGGTTATCACCTGTGCGAACCGTCACCGCAGCGCACGCCGGTGCTGTTCCAGGCGGGCAGTTCGGACCGTGGCCTGCTGTTCGCCGGGCGCCATGCCGAGTGCGTGTTCATCAGCGGCCAGAACAAGGCCGCGACCAAAGCCCAGGTGGACAAGGTGCGCGCCAGTGCCGTCGAGGCCGGGCGCAACCCGGAGGACATCAAGGTGTTCATGGGGCTTAACGTGATCGTTGGCGCCACCGAAGAACTGGCCTGGGCCAAACACGCCGAGTATTTGAGCTACGCCAGCCCGGAGGCCGGCGTGGCGCATTTCTCGGCGTCCACCGCGATTGATTTTGCCCAATACGAAATCGACGAACCGATCCAGTACGTGAAGAGCAATGCGATTCAGTCGGCCACCAAGAACCTGCAGAACAACGACTGGACCCGGCGCAAATTGCTCGAACAGCACGCCTTGGGTGGGCGCTATATCACTTTGGTTGGCTCGCCCGAACAAGTGGCTGATGAGCTGGAGTCGTGGATCAGCGAAACGGGGCTGGATGGCTTCAATTTGACGCGCATCGTGACGCCGGAAAGCTACGTCGACTTTATCGATTTGGTGGTGCCGCAGTTGCAGAAGCGTGGGTCGTACAAGACCGCTTATGAGCAGGGAACACTGCGCGAAAAGGTCTTTCACGCCGGCGCTCGCCTGCCCGAACAACACACCGGTTCCACTTACCGACACTGAACCAAAACTGTGGGAGCGGGCTTGCTCGCGAAAGCGGTGCGTCAGCAAATGTATCTGGTGACTGATTCACCGCATTCGCGAGCAAGCCCGCTCCCACATTTGGACTCACATTGTTCTTACCAACACCTTATGACTGGAAATCGATTATGAAAAAAACACGGCTCTCCCACCCAGTCAAAGCACTGGCCCTGGCCTTCGGCTTATTCAGCGCCAGCGTTTTCGCCGCTGACGCACCGCTGAAAATCGGCACCACTGCCGCCTTCGCGATTCCCCTCGAAGCCGCCGTGGCCGAGGCCGACAAGCAAGGCCTGAAAGTCGAGCTGGTGGAGTTCACCGACTGGATCGCGCCCAACGTCAGCCTGGCCGCCGGCGATATCGACGTGAACTACTTCCAGCACATTCCGTTCCTGGAAAACGCCAAGGCCGCCGCCGGTTTTGACCTGGTGCCATACGCGCCGGGCATCATCAATAACGTCGGGCTGTACTCCAAGAAGTACAAAACCATCAACGACCTGCCGCAAGGCGCCAGCGTGGCGATTGCCAACGACCCGATCAACAGCGGTCGCGGCCTGCAATTGCTGGCCAAGGCCGGGCTGATCAGCCTCAAGCCGGGTGTGGGCTACAAGGCCACCGAAGAAGACATTATCGCCAACCCGAAAAAGCTCAAGATCCTGCAAGTCGAGGCCGTGCAACTGGTGCGCGCCTATGACGACGCCGATCTGGTGCAGGGCTACCCGGCCTATATCCGCCTGTCCAAGACCTTCGATGCCGAGTCGGCGCTGCTGTTCGACGGCCTCGACCACCCGGAATACGTGATCCAGTTTGTGATCCAGCCCAAGAGCAAAACCGACCCGCGGGTGATCAAGTTCGTCGACATCTACCAACACTCGCCGGTGGTACGTGCGGCGCTGGATAAATCCCTCGGCAAGCTCTACCAAGTCGGCTGGGAAGATAAAAAATGACCGCCGCCAACGCCCAACTGCGCGACCTGGGTACACCGCCCAGGGACGCCGAGCAGACAGAGCTGCACCCGGACCTGAACCGCGCCCATGTGCGTTTTATCAACCTGGGCAAAACCTATGACGGCGCCGTGCATGCCCTGCAAGGCATTGATCTGGCGATCCAGCACGGTGAAGTGTTCGGCATTATCGGCCGCAGCGGCGCCGGTAAATCCTCGCTGATCCGCACCATCAACCGCCTGGAGCAACCCAGCAGCGGCCGCGTACTGATTGATCAGGTGGACATCGGGGAGTTCGACGAAGACCGCTTGGTGGCGCTGCGGCGGCGCATCGGCATGATCTTCCAGCACTTCAACCTGATGTCGGCCAAGACCGTGTGGCAGAACGTCGAACTGCCGCTGAAAGTCGCCGGAGTGCCCAAGCCGCAGCGTGAGCAAAAGGTACGCGAGTTGCTGGAGTTGGTCGGTCTCAAGGACAAGCACAAAGCCTACCCGGCGCAACTTTCCGGCGGGCAGAAACAGCGCGTGGGCATTGCCCGCTCGCTGGTGCATGACCCGCAGATTTTACTGTGCGATGAAGCCACTTCGGCCCTCGACCCGGAAACCACCCAGTCGATCCTCGGCCTGTTGCGCGAGATCAACCAGCGCCTGGGCCTGACCATCGTGTTGATCACCCACGAGATGGCGGTGATTCGCGACATCTGCGACCGCGTGGTGGTATTGGAACACGGGCGCATCGTCGAACAAGGCCAAGTGTGGCAAGTGTTCGGCAACCCGCAGCACGAGGTCAGCAAAACCTTGCTGGCGCCGTTGCAACACGGGCTGCCGGACGAATTGCAAAGTCGCTTGCAGGCTGAACCTTCGTCGACGGCGGCGGTGGTGTTGCGGTTGCAGTTCACCGGCAGCGCCGCAGACGAACCGGACCTGGCCGCACTGTTCATCGCCCTCGGCGGGCGCGTGCGCTTGCTGCAAGGCGGTGTGGAACGGATTCAGGGGCATGCACTGGGGCAATTACTGTTGGCGGTAAATGGCTCGCCACACAACGCCGAAGAACTGCGCATCCGCGCCGGGCATTGGGCACAACAGGTGGAGGTGCTGGGCTATGTGGTTTGATCGTTTATTGCAGGGCGCCATCGATACCTTGTTGATGGTTGGCGTGTCATCGCTGATTGCGTTGCTGGTGGGGATTCCGCTGGCGGTGTTTCTGGTCACCAGCGACAAGGGCGGCATCTACCAGGCACCGGCGCTGAACCGCGTGCTGGGAGCGTTCGTCAATGTGTTCCGCTCGATTCCGTTTCTGATCCTGATGGTCGCGCTGATCCCGTTCACCCGGCTGATCGTCGGCACTACCTACGGCGTGTGGGCCGCCGTTGTACCGCTGACCATCGCCGCCACGCCTTTCTTTGCGCGGATTGCCGAGGTGAGTTTGCGTGAGGTCGATCATGGTTTGATCGAGGCCGCTCAGGCCATGGGCTGCCGCCGCTGGCACATCATCTGGCATGTGTTGCTGCCCGAAGCGCTGCCGGGAATTGTCGGTGGTTTTACGATTACCCTGGTGACCATGATCAACTCGTCGGCCATGGCCGGGGCGATTGGGGCTGGCGGCTTGGGGGATATTGCGTACCGGTATGGGTATCAGCGCTTTGATACGCAGATCATGCTGACGGTGATTGTGCTGCTGGTGGTGTTGGTGGCGGTGATTCAGTTGGGTGGGGATCGGTTGGCGCGAGTGCTTAATAAACGCTGAAACATAGTCCGGCGTTCTCTATAGAAGCCCCTGCGACAGTGCACCGCTTGTCGATACTGTCAATTCTCACAGCTAGACGTCTCCACGCTCCAGGCGTCTATTTCGTTTATCCAGCGGGCTATTTCGGCGCGCGTTAAACGAGCAAGGGGATCATCATGTTTACCTTACCTCCAGATTCTGACGAAGAGCTTGAGAAACCGTTTTCGTTTGTCCCCGGCGTCCGTTTTAAGAAACCATTCGGTCCGGATATTGCGCCTGTTTATGAAGAAGAGGCTGAATGGGGAATGGGTAGACGTCAACTCAATCCCGCCACTTTCGGTTTTTTTCCGTGGACGAGCCTCACAGTCGACGATGAATACGTAGTCGTCGTCAATGGCGAGGAAATAAAGTCGGGGTTCGTCACAGACACGACGGCGGTTGCTTACTACGTGACCGTCCCTCAAATGCCGCCAGGGCTCGTCGAAATACGCGGCCTGGTCATACGCGCTCACAGCACACACAGGAGTTACTCGCCCCCAACAAAAGTGCTGATCATTCCCACCCACCCCGCCGGATTTGACCAGGATACTAACAAGCCCTGGCACAGTGGGCTGAAAATGACAATCGAAGGCATGCCCAAAGGCTCGCCCATAAATACAGACATCGGCGAGACCGGTTTTTTGTGCCTGATCAACAAGCATCTCTATGCACGCAAAAACGATGTTCTGATCGTCCGCTGTGGCGGTATTGATACCCGGTACACATTGAGTGAACAAGAGGCCAAAGGACCGGGGCCATTCAAGGTGTGGATCACGCCGGAGGTCATTGATCAACTCGACAAAAGCGGAGAGATAGAAGTCGTCTACACCGTCGAAAACGTGGTGAAAACCCGTCCGGGAGGGGATTACCAGTTTTCCGAAAGCTACCGATTGGTATCGGAACTTGATTCAAAATTGCGCCCCAATCCTTACTTTATTAAAGATGATTCGGAAAGCAATGACCTTGACCTCAGCGCCGATAGCCAGGCAACGCTGAAAATGGAAGTCACACCACTCCTCACACGGCCAATACCCAAACCTTTGAATCAAATCACGGGCATCGTGACGCTGAAATATGCAGATGGGAAGACTGAAACGGTGCGCCTGCCTAGCGTTCAAGACAGCGGCCGAGGTACGACCCTGAATATTCCACTCGACTACGCCCTGTTCAAGGACCTGGAAAACGGAGCTTTCCGACTGTCCTACGAGTTACATACCGCCGCTGGCACGCCGCTGGCGACGTCAAGCAGTAAATTAGTCAATGTAAAAGGCCTGCCGGTGTCATTGCCGCCGGTGACGGTGGAAGGGTTACTGGCGGGGCTGCTCGCCAACGATAAAGATGCTGTCGCAACCATTCCCAAATACCGGCCCTATTCTTCTACCTGGAGGGAAACCTTCTGTGTCGTCGCCAAGGATGGCAGCGCCATGCACTCAGACCCTCAAGTGGCAGGAGCCGAAGGTGGCACACGCCGGGTGACCAAGGAGACCCTGAAGAAATTTGAAGGAAGACGCGTCGAGCTTTTCTACACCATTGATAAACGTGACGGCACCTCTGTCACCACCCTCACATCAGCAAAGGTGGAGGCCGTGGTGGGAACGTGGGTAGGCGAGCTGCCGGCGCCGGTTGTCGAGGTGGCCAAAGACGGATACATCGATCCTGAGGAAGTGCTGGACGAAGAGTTCGTGGTGAAGTTTCCCTATGATGGCACGCTCAATGGCGATGTCGTTGCCCACAGCTTGACTGGCAGAAGTTCAACGGGCTCGGCCAGCGGCACATTCAACATCACAGAGGATACGGAAGGCCAACCCTTTGCGTATTTACTCTTTCCGCTGGAACGCCGCTTGCTGGACAACAACAAGGACTTCGAAATCAGCCTCAGGTACACCGTGTCTCGCCCAAGTACAAAGCAGGTCTTACGCTCTGAGGTGGCCTACCTCACCGTTGGCAAGAAACCGGTACTGAAGCAGGCTGAAGTGATTGAAGCGGGTGCAATGCAATACGAAATCCTGCCGAAAAACCTGACCCTGGGCGCCAGCGTGGTGGCAAGTTTCACGCAGGCCCGCTCCACTGATTTGGTAACCGTCTACTGGCAAGGCGCGTTTAATCTCAGCAGCGCCGAAGTGCTGGCGATATGGGATTCCAAGACCCACAGTTTTGTGGCCCGTATCGAACCCGAGGTCATTGCCAGGGGCGTCCGCAAGGGCGGAAACAAGATCACGGTGTGGTACGAGTTCATTCGCGGGCGGACAACCCACAAGTCCGAGCCCAAAGAGTTCCTGCTCAAGCCGCTGCAGTATCGCCCGGCGCCGACCATTGTTGACGTAGGCGCGGGTGCCACAGCATTGCGTTTGTATCAATTGACGGATAACGCCATCATCCGAATTGCACCGTGGAATCTGATAAACGCGGGGCACCTGGTTAAAACCCAATTGTCCGGCGTCTTTGTGGATGGCACACCCTACCAGGAGATATTCAACGACGGAAAAGTCACTACCGACCACATCACCAACGGGTTCTCCTTACCCGCACCAGTGGAAAGTCTGCGCCAGCTACAAGATAACTCGCGCTTGAGCATCAAATGTTGGGTGGACCTCACGGGCACCGGGGACGAAACAGTGAGTTTGCTGTTTGAGGAAAATACCTATGTGATTGAAGCCATCGCGTCCAACCAACCAGCGCCCGCCTTTGGCAACATTGCGGGGAGCAAGATAACGGTTTACGCACCCGACCATGCGAAAAAGGCCTTTTTGACCGTGGCCTTTGCCGGCATGAGAACGGCGCAAAAAATCACTGCGCAAATAATCTTTCCGGACGGGACATTGGCCGCTATCGCGCCGCAGAATGGCGTGAGCACAGGGCGCATCGACTTTCCTATCAACGACGAATTACTGGCGAAGATGGTCAACAAGGATATGACCATGCGGTATACCGTGCTGACTTCAGGCGCGGCGATGATTACCTCTCAGGCTCAGGAAGTGTCAGTACAGCCGCTGCGCGAAGCAGACCTTCCACAGGTATTAATTAACGGTATTCCAAATAACGGAACGCTGGACCTCAATAATAAAGACACTCCCAACGTGCTGGCGGCGTTAGCGCCATGGCCTCTGATCGGCAAGGGCCAACAGGTGAAAATCACTATAGAAGCTAAAGGCATCCCTACGCTGACGGTGCGTGAAAGTCTGCCAATCGATGCAGCACAGGCTATCAGTGGGCTCAAAGATATCGAAGTAATGCGAAGTTGGCTGGACACTGTGCCGCCTAACACGCCGATTATTGTCAACGGCAGCGTAATCCTCGATGCAAGTAACGACCCTGATCGTGTGACGATCCTGCGGCCAACCACTTACACCGTAAATGCCAAACTCAAGTTAAACGCTTCTGTGATTAATTTGAATGGAATTTCTGTAAGAGTCAATTGGCCAAGAACGGGTGTGGAATCAATCGGTAACACTGCGCAACTGGTCACCACTGGCGGTTCAGGGGCAGTCACATGGTCGTCGAACAGTCCTGGCGTGGTGTCCGTGACGCCCCATGGGTTTATAAAAGCCAATAGTTGGGGAACAGTGACTATCACTGCGAAAGACCAAGCAGGCAATGTAGCAACGTGCCAGGTTAACGCCAGCAACGTCTACAACTTGGCGTTCAACAATTCACTGGCTCTTTTGGCCCCGATGGTGGCGTGGATAAATACAGGCCACCGCGCCGTAGGATTTGACGGTATCGGTGATTTACAACGTGTATATGGGGCCGCACTGCCAGTGGATTACTTTTATTGGTTAGGGTACGCCGATCCTGGTCGCGGTTATTTTTACCATTTTCAAAATCGTGGCATTTTCTTAGGCGGTGAAAACAATCACAATTTCCGCGGTATGACACTGGTGCGAGCCTAGCGGATAAAACCGCAGGTTAAGAAACATCGAAGGGGATGAGTGCAGCACTCACCCCCTTCGTCTTTTATGCTGAAAAGAAAGTAAGGGGTATAGTCCCCTGATCTCCCTGCCCTGAAGCACCCACCATGAAACTCGCCCCCGACGACCTCAACCAGATCACCACCACCACCCTCAGCCACTACAACAAAGTGGCTGAGGACTTCCGTGACGGCACTCGCGACCACGACGTCAGCCAGAACATCGACGCCCTGCTGCGGCATATCCAGGGCACGCCCCCGTTTACCGTGCTGGATTTCGGCTGCGGCCCTGGGCGGGATTTGCGCACGTTTACGCGCATGGGGCATATCGCCGTGGGGCTCGATGGCTCCGAGCGCTTTGCGCAGATGGCGCGTGAAGACAGTGGTTGTGAAGTGTTGCAACAGGACTTCCTGAAGCTGGATTTGCCCGCCGCGCGCTTTGATGGGGTGTTTGCCAATGCGGTGCTGTTCCATATTCCCAAGCAGGAACTGCCACGGGTGCTCAAGCAGCTGCATGGGGCTTTAAAACCGGGTGGTGTGTTGTTCAGTTCCAACCCTCGCGGCGAGAATCAGGAGGGCTGGAATGGGCCTCGGTACGGGTCTTATCACGACCTGGAGGCGTGGCGGGGTTTGCTGACGGCGGCGGGGTTTGTGGAGTTGGAGCATTACTACCGACCGGCTGGGTTGCCGCGGGAGCAGCAGCCTTGGTTGGCGAGTGTGTGGCGCAAGCTTTAGAACTCGGTTGCCTGGTCAGACGCTTTCGCGAGCAAGCCCGCTCCCACATTTGACCGAGTTCCAACATTGGAATGCAATCAAATGTGGGAGCGGGCTTGCTCGCGAAGGTCTTTGCGGCGCGGTCATTGCACCTGATACACCACCGGTTTTTCCCCCACCACCAACGCCGTCACACTACGCCCCATATACCCTTCCTGCTCCTGCGCAGAAAAATTCACCACCAACCGCGTTCCATCGGCAAACGTGGTCTGCTGCACCTGTTTATCCGCCGTCAGCCAACGAAAATCGGTCAGCGCCTGGGTCGCCAAACGCTGATGCAACGGCCTGAAAAAGCGGTCCTGACGCTGGATCACCGGCAGCCGCTGCTTAAGCGTCGCATCGGTAAGGTGATACAACGGTGGCACGTTGTAGAGCAGTTGGGTCAGCTCGTTCTCGGCCTGCACATTGCTCAGCTTCAGGCTGTCGAACAGCCAATGGTGTGTGGTAATCACCGAGCCGTGAAACACCGCCTGGTACAGCGGCAGGCGCAGCGTCGGGTCGAAGTACAGCGTGCGAAACGGCTCTTTCAACGGCACGGGCTTGAAGAACACCGCCGGCTGCTCCGGCGGATACCAGTTGCCGACGTAATAGGGCGATTGCTTGTCCTGAGTCATCTCACGATCGCCCCAGCCAATGACCGGTGTCTGCATCCCATGGGCGAACAGGATGCCCTGGGCGGTGCTGGCATTGCCATCTTCGGAACCCGCCGGCAGCTTGAGTACCGTGCTGATCCAACGGGAGGCGTCGATATTGCCTTCGGCGTTCTGCGCCTGGGTCATGGGCGCACCCTCACGGTAGCTGTCGAACACCATGCCGGTGGCGTAGGCATCCAGGAACCAGGCGTTAAAACCGGCCTTGGCCTGCACCGCCCTCACCCGCGCCTCCAGTGAAGGCCTTATACAGCGCGGGTCGATGTAGTGGCCCGATTGCTGGAAGCCGGTTTTCAGCTTGCCGTCCTTGAGCACAATCGCACAGTCGCGGTAAGCCTTGGCGCCCAGGTGCGCGGTGGTCCAGTCCGGGTTTTCGCTGGCGGACAAGGCGGTTTCATAGGAGTCGTAGGGCGCCATCAGGTAACCGGCTTCGACACCGGCGCGAATCGCTTCGGGATGCCACAGGCCGCCTTCCCAGCCTTCGCCCAGGGTCAGTAACAGGCGCGGCAGCCCGGCGTCACGCAGGGACTCAATCGTCTTGCTGCCCCAAGTCCCAGGAGTGTCGATCAAGGCCCCGGCAAAGTCCCTGGCCAGCTCGCTGCGCAGTTCACCATAGCGGGCGGCGAGTCGGGTCATGTCCGGGTCCTCGACTTGCCAAGCCTGCCGGGCTTGCTGATTGATCGCCGCATTCAGGCCCCGCAGCAAAACGCCTTGCTCATAACGGTTCAAAGCCTTGGCTTGCGCGAGAACCTGAGTCGCCTCTTTGTCCATCAACCCCTTGAGTGCATGACCGCGCAAGCGTTTGACCAGCAGCGGCCAATCACGCACATCAGCGGGGGCCAACAGGCTGTTGCCCCACAGGTAGACATGGCTGGCGCCCAGCAGTTTTTTGGCTTCGGGGGTTTGTTGCAGCTTGTCCGCCAGCGGCTCGTAGCGGCCTTGCTCCACAAGCCACTGCCGATAGCGCTTGGCACCGGCCAATGGGTCGGCGTCGCCCAGGTGCAAGCGCAAGGTCATCGGCGCCGTGGGGTCAAGACGGGTAAATTCGTGAGCCACCGAGAGTGCCAGGCCCTTGCCGTCTGCCTGCCATTGCAAGTGGTTGTTGTAGGGGTTGGTCAGCAACCAGTTCAATGTGAAGCGACCGTGATCCAGGCCCCATAACGGCAGGCTGAGATCCTGAGTGGTATTGAGTTCGCCCTGCTCCAGCAAAAACGCTTTCCATACAGCGTTACCGGCCGGCACGTAATGCCCTTCGGCCAAGGGCCAGATCAAGCCCTTGCCCATGGCCGCCGAAGGTTGGCGCAGCAGCGGCAACTCCCCCGGCTCGCGGGCGCTGAGGGTCAGGGACAGGTCACGTTGCTCAAGGCGAGCCGTCAGACGATACGCACCGTTGTCCCACTGCCACTCAGCCTGCTCTGCACCCACCTGCAGATCACTGACAGCATGGGCAGCCACACCGCTGGACGCCTGCACCGACGCCTCGCCTGCAGGCGTAACACGCAGCGCGAGCGTGGCGGGGTCGAGTTCGACACGCCACAGGGCGTTTTCCAACACGGTGCCGGCTGATGCCAGTGGAGACAACAACAGGCTGACAACCAGCAAAAAATGACGCATGGCACGGGCCTTCCAAACAAGATCAGGCCCGGAGGGTAAAGCACATAACCCTCAGCAAGGGTTCGAAAAGTGTTTCAAAGAACCTTCCCACATCCTTTCAGGAAGGCCCCGATGGTCAGGCCTGTTCTTTTTTCGGCTCGCGAATCTTGTACCAAGCCACATACAACGCCGGCAAAAACAGCAGCGTCAGCAAGGTCGCAATGATGATCCCGCCGATCATCGCGTAGGCCATCGGCCCCCAGAACACTTCCCGCGCAATCGGGATCATGCCCAGGCTGGCCGCCGCTGCGGTAAGCAGGATCGGCCGTCGGCGGTGCTCGGTGGCCTCCACCACCGCGTCCCACGCTGTGTAACCGGCCACTTCATATTCGTGGATCTGCGTCACCAGAATCACCGAGTTACGGATGATGATGCCGATCAGCGCCAGAATGCCGAGGATCGCCACAAAGCCCATGGGCGTGCCGGTTGGAATCAGCGCCAGCACCACGCCAATAAGGCCCAGCGGCGCGACACTGGCCACCAGGAACATCTTCTGCACGCTGTGCAGCTGGATCATCAGGAAGGTCGCCATCAGGAACAGCATCAGCGGCACCACCTTGGCAATCGGGCCTTGGGCCTTGCCGCTTTCTTCGACGGTGCCGCCGGTGGCCACCTTGTAACCCACCGGCAACCCGGCGCTGAATTTCTCGATGGTCGGCGCCAGCTGTTTTACCAGGTCCGTGGGTTGCATCTCGTCGCGCACCGAGGCCTTGATGGTGATCGTCGGCTTGCGGTCGCGACGCCACACCAGCGGCTGCTCCAGCTCATAACGCACGGTGGCGAAGGCCAGCAGCGGAATCGAGGTGCCGTTGGGTGTGACGATCTGCAGGTTCTGCAAGGTTTCCGGCGTGCCACGCTCGGCATCTTCGGCGCGGCCGACCACGTTGATCAGGTAGATATCGTCGTGTACCTGGGTCACCGAGGCGCCGCTGACCACGCTGTTCATCAACTGCGCCACGTCTTCCGACGACAGCCCCAGTTGGCGCGCCTTGTCCTGGGCAATGTCCACGCGCAGCACTTTGCCCGGTTCGTTCCAGTCGTAGATGATTTCGCCCAGGTGGGTGTTTTGATCCAGCAACGTTGCCAGTTCGATAGCGTGTTTGCGCACCTGGTCGATGTCTTTACCCGACACGCGATATTGAATCGGCCGACCCACCGGCGGGCCCATTTCCAGCGGCTGCACGTAGCTGCCAATGCCGACAAAGTCATCACGCAGGCGCTTTTGCAGGCGCGCAATCAAGGCGCCGCGCTCTTCCAGGCCCTTGCTCACGATAACCAGCTGCGCGTAGTAGGGGTTTTCCAGCTGCTGGTCGAGGGGCAGGTAGAAACGAATCGCGCCCTGGCCAATGTAGGTGCTCCAGCGCGCAATGTCCGGGTCATCCTTGATGATGGCTTCTAGGCGGTCGACGGCCTTGCGCGTCTCATTGATCGAGGCGTTTTGCGGCAGGTTGAGGTCGACCAGAATTTCCGGGCGGTCCGAGGACGGGAAAAACTGGTTCTGCACAAACTGCATCGAGAACACCGAGGCCACAAACAAGCCCACGGTAATGCCGATGGCCCACCAGCGGTTGCGCATGGCCCAGAGCATGCCGCCATTAAAGGCGCGGCCGATGCGCCCAGGCTCAGCGTCATGGGGTTTTACCTTGGCGCTGAGGATATGCACGCCGATCACCGGCGCAAACAGCACCGCCACCACCCACGACACCAACATGGCCACGGCAATCACCGCGAAAAGGGTGAAGGTGTACTCGCCCGCCGAGCTGGCGTTGAGGCCAATCGGCACAAAACCGGCGACGGTCACCAGCGTACCGGTAAGCATCGGGAAGGCTGTGGAGGTGTAGGCGTAAGTCGCCGCCTGCTCCTTGGTTTCGCCTTTTTCCAGGCGCGTGATCATCATTTCCACGGTGATCATCGCGTCGTCCACCAACAGGCCGAGGGCAATGATCAAGGCGCCCAACGACACCCGCTGCATGGTGATGCCGCTGTATTCCATGAACACAAACACCAGCGCCAGCACCAGTGGAATCGAGCACGCCACCACCAGGCCGGCACGCATGCCGAGGCTGATAAAACTCACCACCAGTACGATGATCACCGCTTCAAACAAGGCGCTGGTAAAGCCGCCGACGGCTTCTTCCACCACTTCGGCCTGGTCGGAAACCTTATGCACGCCGATGCCCACTGGCAGGTCGGCGGTCAGTTCGTCCATGCGCGTGTGCAGGGCCTTGCCGAACGACTGGATATTGCCGCCCTTCTGCATGGCAATGGCCAAGCCAATCGCCGGCTTGCCATCGAAGCGGAACATCGGCCGCGCCGGGTCGACGTAGCCACGGCTGATTTCGGCAATGTCCGCCAGCCGATAGAAGCGATCATTGAGCCGCAGGTTGACGTTGGCCAGGTCTTTTTCCGAAGCGAATTGCCCGGACGTGCGCACCGAAATCCGCTCCGGCCCGGCCTCGATCACCCCGGCGGGCGTCACCGCGTTTTGCGACTGCAGGCTTTGCACGACCTGGCGCTGATCAATCCCCAAAGCCGCGAGTTTGCGCGTGGAGAAGTTCAGGTAAATCACTTCATCCTGCTGGCCGATCATCTCGACCTTGCCCAACCCCGGCACCGAACGAATCTCGGCGCGCACCTGTTCTACGTAGTCGCGCAGCTGGCGCATCGACAGGCCGTCGCCGGTAAAGGCATACACCGAGCCGAACACATCACCAAACTCATCGTTGAACGACGGCCCCTGCAAACCCTGGGGGAAGGTGCCGCGAATGTCGTCGATTTTCTTGCGCACCTGGTACCAGATGTCCGGAATGGCCTTGGCGCTGGTGGTGTCCTTGAGGAACACAAACACGGTGGACTCACCCGGCCGCGTGTAGCTTTTCACGTAGTCGAGGGAGTCGAGTTCTTCGAGTTTTTTCTCGATGCGGTCGGTGACCTGCTTGAGGGTTTCTTCCTGGGTCGCGCCCGGCCAGCGGGTCTGGATCACCATGGTCTTGATGGTGAACGACGGGTCTTCCTCGCGACCCAGGTTCATGTAGGAGAACACGCCCATCAGCAGCGCGACGAACATCAGGTACCAGACGAAGGACTGATGCTTGAGGGCCCAGTCGGATAAGTTGAAGCTCCCTTTCATCGCGGGCTGTCCTCGTCGATTTTGACTTTTTGCCCGGCTTTCAGGCTGTTCACACCAGCGGTGACGATGCGTTCGCCGGGTTTGACGCCGCCGTTGAGCAAGGCGCTGTTGGCATCGCGGCTGATCACCGTGACGTCACGCGGCTGCACGGTCTGGCTTTGGGTGTCGAGCAGCCAGATACGGGTCTTGCCGTCGACTTCCTGCAAGGCGGTTAACGGCAGTTCGATACGCGGAGCGATGGCGCTGCTCAAGGTCACGCTGATGGCCGTGCCAAGGCGAAACGCAGGTGGCGTCTCGGCCAGGGTCAGGCGCGCACGACGGGTACGCGTGGCGCTTTGGGCCTGGGGTTCGATTTCGCGCACGATGGCAGTGGTATTGACGCTGGGGTCGAGCTGCCCGGCGACCAGGAATACCACGTCCGGCGGCAGGCGCTCGGCGAGCCCGGCGGGCAGGTCGATCACCGCTTCCTTGATATCCGGACGCGCCAGCGTTACCACTTGCTGGCCGGCGCTGACCACTTGGCCGGCCTCGGCATTCCAGGCGGTAACGATACCGGCGTGGTCGGTGCGCAGTTCGGCGTAGTTGAGCTGGTCTTTAGCCTGGTTGACCGAGGCTTTGGCTTGATCAAGGGTCGCCTGGGTGGTTTTCAGGTCGGTCTGGGCCACATCCAACTGGGCCTGGGCACCGACGCCGCGATTGAACAGTTCCTGCTGGCGCCGAGCGTTGGCCTGGGCGTTGATGAACTGCGCCTGCACCCGGGCGAGGTCGCCTTGGGCGGCGCGCAACTGGTTTTGCTGGTCGGTGGGGTCGAGTACGGCAAGCAAGGCGCCCTTCTCCACTTCGGCGCCAACGTCCACGGCGCGGCGCGCGATACGGCCGGGCACGCGGAAACCCAGGTTGCTTTCGTAGCGGGCCTGGATGGTGCCTGCGAAGCGGCCGAGGGTTTCCTGGTCTTCGGACTTCACTTGCATCGACAGCACCGGGCGCACGGGCTCGGGTGCAGGTTCTTCCTTGGAACAAGCGACCAGCAACAGGCTGGCGGCAAGCATTGCCGTCAGGCGCTTCATGGCTGGACTCCTTGCTGGGCGATCTCGACAGTCATGCCGGGGTGCAGCAATTGCCCGCCGGCCACCACGACTTTTTCGCCGCCTTTAAGGCCATCGCCAATGATCACTTTGCCGGTCAGGTAGCGCGCTACCGTTACTTTATGCAGTTGCGCCTTACCGTCGCCGTCAATCAGCCACACGGCGGGTTCGTTGAGGTCTTTGGTCAGCGCCGACCACGGCAGCTCGATACTGGCCTTGGCCGGGCCGTTGGCCGTGGCGCTGACCACTGAACCCAACTGCATGCCTTTGGGCAGCGATTGCAGGGCGATTTTGACTTGCACGGTGCCGGTATTGGCCGCCACGGCGGGCGTGACTTCACGCACTTTACCCACGGCCTTGATGCTCGGGTTGTCCAGCAAGCTCACGGTAATCGGCGCATCGGGCGGGGGCTCCACCAGCAAGGATTCATAGACATTGAACACCGCATCGCGCTCGCCATCGGTGGCCAGGCTGAAAATCGGCACAGTGGCCTGCACCACCTGGCCGACTTCGGCCTGACGTGCCGTGATCACACCAGGCGCATCGGCAACCAGCGAGGTGTAGCCGAGTTGTTCGCGGGCATTGGCCAATTGGGCTTGGGCAGCGGCCAGGGCACTTTGGCTGCTGCGCAACGCGGCCTGGGCGGCGTCGTATTCGCTGCGGCTGGTGTAGCCCTTGGGCAGGAGCTTTTCCTGGCGCACAAAGGCGGCAGCGGTTTGCTTGACCCGTGCCTGCTCGGCCACGACCTGGGCCTGGGCGGAATCGACATTGGTCTGCAAATCCTTGGGGTCGAGCTTGGCCAGCACTTGCCTGGCGGTCACGCGGTCGCCCACGTCGACCATGCGCTGGATGATCTTGCCGCCCACGCGAAAGGACAAGTCAGTTTGCACGCGGGCCTGGATATCGCCGGTCAGGGTCACGGCGGCGGCAAAATCCGCGGGCTGCACGGTCTGCACAAACACCCGCGAATGCTCCTTGGGCTCGGTTTTTTCCTGGCCGCAACCGCTCAGCAGCGTCAGCAGGCCAAGTCCGAAAATACAGGTGTAAATACGACCGCCCATGCAGGCTCCTTTTGCGTGACGCGATGTGACAGTGAGTATGCGACTGTGAGCTTAGATCAGGGTTCCTTATCTGCATGGAGCATCCCATACTCCAAGGGTTCCCACGCCGACTAAATACACATGCTCAAAACCCTCGCGGTGGCCAACTACCGCTCGATCAATAAATTGGTGGTGCCGCTGGCCCGGCTGAACCTGGTCACCGGCCCCAATGGCAGCGGCAAGTCCAACTTGTACCGCGCCCTGCGCCTGCTGGCGGAAACCGCCCAAGGCGGGGTGATCAATGCTCTGGCGCGTGAAGGTGGGCTGGATTCGACCTTTTGGGCTGGGCCGGAAACCATCAGCAGGCGCATGCGCAGCGGCGAGGTGCCGGTCGAGCCGATTGTGCGTCAGGGCGTTAAACGCCTGCGCCTGGGGTTTGCCGGGGAAGACTTCAGCTACGCTATTTCCCTGGGGCTGCCGGAAAAGACCCAGTCTTACTTCGCCCTGGACCCGGAGGTAAAGAAAGAATGCATCTGGGCCGGTCACGTCTACCGCCCGGCCAGCCTGCTGGTGCAACGTTCCGGGCCTATGGTGCGCGCACGTGATGGCCGCGCCTGGGACGTATTGGCCCAGCACACGCCCAACTACCACAGCCTGTTCGATCAAGTCGGCAGCCTGCGTGGCTCGCCGGAGGTGTTGCTGCTGCGCGAAAGCATTCGTGGCTGGCGTTTTTATGATCACTTTCGCAGCGATGTGGACGCCCCCGTGCGCCAGCCGCAACTGGGCACGCGCACGCCGGTGCTGCATCACGATGGGCGCGACTTGGCTGCGGCATTGCAAACCATCCGCGAAATCGGCGACCCCGAGGCGTTGCAGCGCGCAGTCAGTGACGCGTTCCCCGGTGCACGGCTGAACATCGAGCCGTTGCAAGGCGGGCGTTTTGCGATTGAGTTTTATCAGGAAGGTTTGCTGCGCCCCTTGTCGGCAGCGGAATTGTCAGACGGCACCTTGCGCTACCTGCTGCTGATTGCGGCACTGCTGACGCCACGGCCGCCGACCATGATGGTGCTGAACGAACCGGAAACCAGCTTGCACCCGGACTTATTGCCGGCGTTGGCGCGCTTGATTATCCAGGCCTCGACGCAGTGCCAGGTGTGGGTGGTGTCGCACGCCAGCCGCTTGATTGCGGCGTTGCAGCAGGATGAGCAATGCAATTGCATCGTGCTGGAGAAGGTGCTGGGGCAGACTCAGATTGTCGGCCAGGGGATTTTGGATGCACCGGCTTGGCATTGGCCGCAATAGTCGGTGCCTGGAAGGGCCTCTTCGCGAGCAAGCCCGCTCCCACATTTGAAGGTATTCACACATCAAAATGTGGGAGCTGGCTTGCCTGCGATAGCTATATCAACCCTGCCACTTACCGCCTTCAACAATCACACTCTCAGGCTTGGTGTCATCGCTGAGTTCTTTACGCACGTACTGGTCATACAGTTTGAGCAAAAATTTCTCCTCGCCCAACTTCGCCAGCTCCGCATTCACCCAGTCGCGCAGTTCGATATTGCCCTTCTTCACCGCTGGCGCAATCGGCGCTTCATCGCCGAGTTTCTCTTCCAGCACGCGGTAGCCGGGGTTCTGCTTGGCCCAGCTGAACAGCACCAGGTTGTCTTGCGCGTAGGCATCGCCACGGCCGGCCGACAGGGCTTGCAGTGACTCAGAGTTTTTCTCGAACTTGAGCAGTTTCCAGTCCGGGTGGTTCTTGGTCAGCCAGATGTCGGCGGTGGTGCCGGTAGTGACGATGGTGGTGCGGGTCGCCAGGTCATCCAGGTTTTTCACCGAGCTGTCCTGGGGCACCAGGGCTTGCACCGCAACTTTCAGGTTGGGGTTGGTAAAGTCCACCGCTTCCTTGCGCTCCGGCGTCACGGTCATGTTGGCGAGGATCAGGTCGACCTTGTCGCTTTGCAGGAACGGAATACGGCTGGCCGGCTCGACGGCTACGAACTCAACCTTGTTTTCATCGCCCAGCAGGTCCTTGGCGAATTGGCGGCCGATGTCGGTATCAAACCCCACATAGCGGCCCGCTTCGTTGACGAAACCAAAGGGTGGCTTGTCGGTAAACACGCCGACAATCAGCTTGTCGCGTGCTTTGATCTTGTCGATGTAGCTGGCAGCAGCGACGGGCTTTGCAGGCTCTTCGGCCTTTTTATCGCAGCCGGCCAGTAAGGCGACGGCAAACAGTGGCAGCAGTAGTTTTTTCATATCAGCTCCAATTCCTTGGTCTTTTTGGGCAGTGTTGAAACAAAGGAGAACTTCTCCAGGAACTGCTGCGCGCGTGCGGTTTGCGGGTTCGTAAAGAATGCCTCGGGGGTGTCGTGTTCGAGGATGCGACCGGCCTCCATAAACACCACGCGGTCAGCGACGGCGCGGGCGAAGGCCATTTCATGGGTGACGATCAACAAAGTCATGCCATCGCGGGCCAGGCCTTGAATCACTTCCAGCACTTCCTTGACCATCTCCGGGTCGAGGGCGGCGGTGACTTCATCAAACAGCATGACTTGAGGGTTCATGCACAGCGAACGGACGATGGCGATGCGTTGCTGCTGGCCGCCGGACAGCTGTCGCGGGAAGGCGTCGCGCTTATCAGCCAGGCCGACACGATCCAGCAGTTTTTCTGCCTGCTCACGGGCTTCACGCGGGTCGCGTTTTTGCACTTTCAGCGGGCCGAGCAGGATATTGTCGAGCACGCTCATGTGCGGGAACAGGTGGTAGCTCTGGAACACCATGCCCACGTCCTGACGCACCTGGCGCCAGTCGGTGTGTTTGTCCAATAGCTCCTTGCCGGCAAATCGCAGGCTGCCGCTGTGGGCGACTTCCAAGCCATTCAGGCAGCGCAGCAAGGTGCTTTTGCCGCAGCCGCTGGGGCCGAGGATCACCACCACTTCGCCACTCTGCACGTTCAGGTCGATGCCCTTGAGCACCTGCGTCTCGCCGAAAAATTTGTTGAAACCCTGGAACTCGATCAATGCACTCATGCCTGGCCCCAGCGCCGTTCCAGCACCTTGGAGGCGGCCGACAACGGGTAGCAGATAAAGAAGAAAAACAGGAACAGCACGCCGTAGATCAATACCGACTCGTAGGTGCGCTCGATGATTTGCTGGCCGACCTTGATCACATCCACCACGCCAATCAGCACTGCCAGCGAGCTGGTCTTGATGATGCGCGTGTAGACGTTGATGGTCGGCGGCGTCATGCGTTTGAGGGCTTGGGGCAGCAATACGTAGCCGTACAGCTGCGGGTCGGATAAACCAATCGACAGCCCCGCCTCGCGCTGGCCACGTGGCAGCGAATGCAGCGCGCCGCGTACCACCTCGCCCACCTCGCTGGCGCCCCAGAGCGACAGCACCAGCACCGCGCACCAGAAACTGGGAATGCTCAGGCCAAAGAAAATCGGCAGCCCGAAAAACAGCAAGTACAACCACACCAGCACCGGGATCGCGCGGAACAGTTCCAGGTAAACCCGCAGCACCGCGTTGATCAGCCGGTTATTCAAGGTGCGCAACACGCCATACAACACGCCGCCGACGGTGCTGAAGGCGATGCTCAAAAACGATATCGACAAGGTTTGTGCAGCGCCCTTGCCCAATTGCGGCAACGACACCCACAACAACTCAAGACCCGAACTGGCCATGCTGGAGCCTCCTTTCCAGGCGGCTGAGCAGCAGCGACAGCGGCAAGAACAGCAATACGCAAATCAGCGTCAGCACGGCGAGCATTTCGTAGGTCTTGTAGTAGAGCGCGATGTAGCTCTTGGTGGTGTAGAGAATCTCCGGCACCGCCACGGCGGACACTACGGTGGTCTCTTTGAGCAAAAAGATGAAATTGGCGAACAGCGCCGGCAGGCTGAGGATACCGGCCTGGGGCAGGATCACATGGCGCAGCAGTTGCCAGTCCGACAGGCCGATGGACTTGCCCGACTCGATCTGCGCCAGTGGCACCGCTTCCACCCCGGCGCGCAGCACTTCGGTGAGGTAGGCGCCGCCGAGGAAGGTCATGGTGATGATCGCCGCCCAGAACCCGGAGATATTGAAGCCCAGGGCCGGCAAGGCGAAGTACACGAAAAACAGTTGAATCAGCAGCGGTGTATTGCGCGCCAGTTCCACATACAGCGCCACCAGGCGTGACAGGTAGGGCGTGCGAAACACCAGCAATGCGGCGTTGATCAGCGCCACCAGCAACGAGGTGGCAATGGCGATCAAGCCCACTTGCAGCGTCACCCCCACGGCCTTTAAAAACGCCGGCAAGGTGCTGAGGATAAAAGCAAAATCGAAGGTCATCTTGAGTCCATGACGCCGCAGGGGTAATGCGGCGGGCGCTGTCCGTTCCGACGAGGGTAACGCCGGGTAGCGCGAACTTTAAAGGTATAAAAAGTAAAATTTAAATACCAAAATAGCATATTGATATCACCCAAAAAGATAACCGCCGGATTCGCGGGTTGGGTGGGTGACGGCTATGGTTGCTGGGTCTGGATTCGAGGGAATGAATAATGAACGAAGCGAAACCGATTGATCCGCAGGAGCTGGTGAAGTGGCTGGTGGCGTTGCGTCGGGCGATCAATAGCCGCGATCTCTGAAACGCTGATCGTTCCCACGCGGAGCGTGGGAACGATCAATCGCAGGCAAGCCAGCTTCCACAGGGTTTGATTTTGTTTCAGGCATAGAGTAGGAGGCGGATTCACATCCGCCGTCCTCTCACACCACCGTACGTACGGTTCCGTATACGGCGGTTCAGGTTATGCGATTAAGCCGGTTTATCGTATCCAGTATTGAGACCAGTCC
>NZ_CBFHAZ010000086.1:0-27358 GCF_965653655.1 Pseudomonas onubensis
CGGTGGGTCAGTCAATTCATCTGTCACTGATACACCGCATTCGCGAGCAAGCCCGCTCCCACAGTTGACCGAGTATGGCTCTGCTGTTGCTGTTGCTGTTGCTCCGGCCCTTACATCCTTTTCGATGACGAAGTCAGCGGTCTTTTGATCTGCGCTTTTGATCGTGATCTTGATCTGAAATCGCCCCCCAAATCACTGTCGAATTGCGGGCATGCCGAGCCTAAGCGAGGCACCGAGTGTTGGGGCGAGGACCTTTTGGTTACTTTTGACTGGGCCGGCATTCCGGTCCTTGCAAAAGTGAGCCGCTGTAAGAGCGGAACCCTACTCAGCCGTTACCGCAGCAACGGATATGCACCCCGACCGCCCAGCCCCAAGACTGCCTCAACGTTATGCGATAGCGTCACCTCGGTATGCCTGATTGACCGAGTCGCCTGCATCGCAGGCAAGCCAGCTCCCACACAAGCCCAGCTCCGGGGTCAGATCTTGAACTGGCGCAACAACCCTTCAAGCTGCTCACTCAACCCGCGCAAATGCGCACTCGCCACGCTGGACTGTTCCGCCGCCAGCGCCGTGCTATGGGACAAACCCGCTGCCTGGGTGACGTTCTGGTTGATGTCCTCCACCACATGTGCCTGTTGCAAGGTCGCGCTGGCGATCGAGGCATTCAGCCCATTGAGGTTGCGTAACGCCTGGCC
Organism: Pseudomonas onubensis; assembly: GCF_965653655.1. Classification (NCBI taxonomy): domain Bacteria; kingdom Pseudomonadati; phylum Pseudomonadota; class Gammaproteobacteria; order Pseudomonadales; family Pseudomonadaceae; genus Pseudomonas; species Pseudomonas onubensis. The sequence continues at coordinate 696 of NZ_CBFHAZ010000086.1, forward strand.
AATGGCAGTAAGGCTCGCACCCGCCTGACCCGCTTGTTCAATGGTCAACTGCGAGGCACTGTGGCTGTCGCTGATCACCTTGACCGCCGCTTCCGAATGCCCTTGCAGGCGCTCAATCATCACCTGAATTTCGGCCGTGGACTTCTGCGTGCGCTGGGCCAACAGCCGCACCTCATCGGCGACCACGGCAAACCCGCGACCCTGTTCACCGGCACGCGCCGCCTCGATGGCGGCGTTGAGGGCCAACAAGTTGGTCTGGTCGGCAATCGAACGAATCACTTCCAGCACGCCACCAATCTGTGTGCTTTCGCTGGACAGGGTGCGGATCACCTCCACGGCCTGGCTGATGGTGCTGGAGAGCAGGTCGATCTGTTGCAGGCTGCCGTCGATATTCACCTGGCCTTGCTGCGCCTGGGCCTGGGCGTCGCGCATTTCGCTGGCGGCGTGCTCGGCGTTTTTTGCCACGTCCTGTACGCCATAGGTGACTTGATTGATCGCCGTGGCCACCAGTTCCATCTGCTGCGACTGTTGCTGGCTGCGGTCGTGGGCCTGGCTGGCGTTGGTGCCCAGCTCCGTGGACGACTGGCCCAGCGCATTGGCACACACCTGCAATTGGCCGACCACCTGGCGCAGCTTGGCGGTAAAGCTATTGAAGTGCTGCGACAGTTGAGTGACCTCATCGCGCCCGTGGGTGTCGAGGGTGCGGGTCAGGTCGCTTTCGCCGCTGGCAATATTGCCCATGGCGTTCACCGCCGCCTGCAACGGCTGCACGATGCTGCGCGCGATGAGGATCACCAGCAGCCCCATCAGCAGTGCAATGCCCAGGCCGATCAGCGAGGCCTTCCACACTTGGCCGTTGAATTCGGCCTGCACATCATCCACGTACACGCCGGAACCAATAATCCAGCCCCACGGCTCGAACAGTTGGATATACGAGGTTTTCTCCACCGGCGCGTCGGCGCCCGGCTTGGGCCAGCGATAGTTGACGATGCCGGCGCCCTTGGCCTTGGCCAGGAGCACAAATTCATTGAACACCGCAAAACCGTCCGGGTCGCGGATTGCCGAGAGGTTCTGGCCGTCGAGCTTGGGGTTGGCCGCGTGCATGATCATCACGGGCGTGAGGTCGTTGATCCAGAAGTAGTCATCATGGTCGTAGCGCAGGCCACGGACTGCGCTGAGGGCCTGCTGTTGCGCGGCCTCGCGGGTGAGTACGCCGGTTTTTTCAAGGTTCTGGTAGTAAGCCAGCACGCCGCTGGCGGTCTGCACCACGTGCTGGGTCTGTTGGCGTTTGGCCTGGTAGAGGTCGCCATGGATCTGCTTGAGCATCAGCAACCCGAGGGTCAGCAGCATCAACACGGCGACTATCAGGATCAGCCAAAGACGGCGGCTGATCGACATGCTGCGCAAACTGTTCATCGTCCTGTCACTCCGTGCTTTTTATAATTGTGTGCCGCATCGACAATTCCATCTTGTCTGATAGGCTTTCGGCCTGTAACCGAAAAACCTGAGTACTCCCTGATTTTTCACGAAATTTTTGCGCACGGCTGGTGAAAATCCGCAGCGCATCACGATTGCTCGTGTGTCAGTGAACATTAAAAGACAGACAAGGCATGCCGCAGCGCATGACCTTTGGGGGATACATGGATTTTTGGACCGCCATACAGGCATTGATTCTTGGCGTGGTGGAGGGGCTGACCGAGTTCCTGCCGATCTCCAGCACCGGGCACCAGATTATCGTCGCCGACTTGATCGGTTTCGGCGGCGAACGCTTTGAAGCGTTCAACATCATTATTCAACTGGGCGCGATCCTCGCGGTGGTCTGGGAGTTTCGGCGCAAGATCCTCGACGTGGTGATCGGCTTGCCGACCCAGCGCAACGCCCAGCGCTTTACCGTCAACCTGATTATCGCAGTGCTGCCGGCAGTGGTGCTGGGGGTGATTTTTGCCGACCTGATCAAGCATTACCTGTTTAACCCAATCACGGTGGCCACCGCGCTGGTGGTGGGCGGGGTGATCATGCTGTGGGCCGAGCGGCGCCAACATGCGGTGCACGCGCAAACAGTGGATGAGATCACCTGGAAGGACGCGCTCAAGGTCGGCGTGGCCCAGTGTCTGGCCATGATTCCGGGCACTTCGCGCTCCGGCGCGACCATTATCGGCGGCCTGTTGTTCGGCCTGTCGCGCAAGACCGCCACCGAGTTCTCGTTTTTCCTGGCCATGCCGACCATGGTCGGTGCGGCCGTGTATTCGGGCTACAAATACCGTCACCTGTTCCAGCCCGATGACTTGCCGGTGTTCGCCATTGGGTTTGTCACTTCGTTTATCTTCGCGATGATTGCAGTCAAGGCCTTGCTCAAGTTCATCGCCAGCCACAGCTACGCGGCGTTTGCCTGGTATCGGATTGCGTTCGGGTTGGTGATTCTGGCGACCTGGCAGTTTGGCTGGATCGACTGGACGGCGGTCAAGCCATGAGCATTCAGCACCCGCGCTTGAAGGCGTTCATCTTTGTATTGTTGTGCGCCGCGCCGCTGACTGGCGCGGCACTCTTGTGGTATCGCGGCGAGACGCTGATCCCGCTGGCGGCCTATGGCGTGGTCAGCGTGGTGGCGTTTTTCCTGTACTGGGGCGACAAGCGCAAGGCGCAAGCCGAAGGCCCGCGCGTGCGCGAAAATATCCTGCACGCCGTGGAGCTGGCCGGTGGTTGGCCGGGGGCGTTGATTGCCCAGCAGGTGTTTCGCCACAAGACGCGCAAGGTGTCGTATCAGGTGCTGTTCTGGGTGATTGTGTTGCTGCACCAAGTGTTCTGGCTGGACCAGTTGTTCCTCGGCGGCACGCTGCTGTCAGTCCTCTAGCAACAAGCCAATCTGTGTGCGCTTGGGCAATCTGCTCACCACCAATTGGTGCGAGCGCTGCAACAGGCCGCGCAGTTCCTCGGCGCCCAGCGGGTAGGGCGTGTTCATGATCACCCACTGCGCCCGCGCCAGGTAGGGCGCGGGGTGGATGCCGGGGCGGTCTACATGGCCGAGGAACAGTTCCTTGTCGACTTTGAACGCCAGCGAGTCTCCGCGCAGGTTCTGCAGGGCGAACATCTTGTTGCCGGCAATCGAGAACACGCGCACGCCACCCCATTTGTAGTCTTCCCGCGCGCCGGGCAGGCCCAGGCAGAACGCCGCGACTTGTGCTTCGCTCATCTTCATAGCAAACGGTCTCCGCAACCCTTGAAGGCTTCTTCCAGATAGTCGATCCAGGCTCGAATCGCCGGTAATACGCCACGGCGATGCGGGTAGACCGCCTGCAGCCAGCCGCCCGGCGAAGACCATTGCGGCAGCAGCTGCACCAATTGGCCGCTGGCCAGCTCCTCTTCGCAATACATCATCGGCAGCAGGGTAAAGCCCAGGCCCTGCAAGGCGCAGGCTTTGCGCACGATAAAGTCGTCGATGCCCAGGCGCGCTTCCATGGAGACGTTTTCGGTATTGCCCTGCGGGTCGATCAACCGCAAGTGCACCAGGCGATCGGCCTCAAGCGCAGCGAGTACCGGCAATTGCTTGAGATCGTCCGGGGTGTTGATTTGGCGGCCTTGCAGGAATTGCGGGCTGGCCACCAGGACCGTTTGGGCCTGACGCAGGCGCTTGGTCACCAGCAACGGGTCTTCATCACCCAGCTCGCGCACGCGCAGGGCCACGTCGATGCCTTCAGCCACCAGGTCGACGCGGCGGTTGACCAGCGTCATCTCCAGCTGCACCAGTGGGTGAGCGGCGAGAAAGCCGGCAACTATGCCTGGCAACATGTGCTGGGCCATGCCCACCGGGCAACTCACGCGCAGGCGCCCGCGCGGTTCGCTGGACATGCTGGCCACGGCCTCGTCGGCCATTTCCGCTTCCAGCAGCATCGCCTGGCAATGGCGCAGGTAACGCTCGCCGACGGCGGTAAGGGTCAATTGGCGCGTGGTGCGCTGCAACAGACGGGCGCCAAGGCGCTCTTCGAGCTCGGCGATGCGCCGCGACAGCCGTGACTTGGGAATCCCCAGCAGCCTGCCGGCCGCCGCAAACCCGCCGGCTTCGACGACTTTGGCGAAATAGTAGAGGTCGTTGAGGTCTTGCATGGTCAACCTATTGTCCTGTCAGTGGGACGAACTATCCGCGTCTGGCGTGCGCAAATCCAGCCTAAAAAAAAGCCAGCACCTTGCAGGCACTGGCTTTTGGAGGGTGAGAGGGCTTAGAACTGCGCACCGGCCATCAACACATACTTCACATGCACGTACTCCTCGATCCCGTAATAGCTGCCTTCACGCCCATAGCCGGACTGCTTGATGCCACCAAATGGAACCGACGCCGTGCCCACTGAACCTGAATTGAGGATCACCATGCCAGCCTCCAGCTGACGTGACAGGCGCAACGACCGGCCCAATGCGCTGGTGTAGGCGTAGGCCACCAGGCCGAACTCGGTCTGGTTGGCGCGGGCGATGACTTCTACTTCATCCTTGAAAGAGTAGATGGCGAACACCGGGCCGAAGATCTCTTCGGTGGCCAGCGGTGAATCGTCCTGCAAGCCGGTCAATACGGTCGGTTCATAGAACAGCCCGCCCTTGGCGTGGGGCTTGCCGCCCATCAGTACGTTGGCGCCGGCAGCCTTGGCGTCCTCGACCAGGCGCACGACTTTGTCAAAGCCCAATTGGTTGACCAGTGGCCCGACCACAAAGCCTTCGCGCAGGCCCTGGTCCACTTCGATGTTGGCGACGGCAGCCTTCACGCGTTCGATAAACGCTTCAAGAATGCTGTGCTGCACAAAGATCCGGTTCGGCGAGATGCACACCTGGCCCGAGTTGCGCAGTTTGGCGCTGACCAGTCCTTTTACCGCCTCATCGAGGTTGGCGTCCTCAAACACAATAAATGGTGCATTGCCGCCTAGTTCCAGGGTCATCTTCTTGATGGTTGCCGCGCACTGCGCCGCGAGCAATTTGCCCACGCCGGTGGAGCCGGTAAACGAGATCTTGCGGACGCGTGGGTCACCGGTAAGGATCAGGCCGATTTCCTTGGGATCACCGACCACCACTTCGAGCACGCCGGCTTCGATACCGGCCCTGCGTGCGTAGTCCAGCAACTTGAGGGCGGTGAGCGGCGTGTCTTCGGCGGGTTTGATCACCATGGTGCAGCCGGCGGCCAGAGCTGTGGCGACTTTGCGGGTGATCATCATGAACGGGAAGTTCCACGGCGTGATGGCTGCCACCGGGCCGATGGCTTCCTTGGTCACCACTACATTGGCATTGCGGTCGTGGGTGGGAATGGTGTCGCCATAAACGCGTTTAGCCTCTTCGGCGTACCACTCGATAAAGCCCAGGCCGTAGTCGATTTCACCTCGGGCTTCGCTCAGGCACTTGCCGTTTTCGCGGCACAGCAGTTCGGCGAAGGCTTCCTTGTCGGCTTTCACGGCGTCGTGCCAGTGGCGCAGAATGTCGCTGCGCTCCTTGGCGAGTTTGCCGGACCATTCGGGGAAGGCGGCGCAGGTGCGGTCAACGGCGGCCTTGACCTGGGCTGAGGTGTGCTTGGCCACACGGCCGATTTCTTCGCCGCTGGCAGGGTTGTAGACGATAAGCATGGGCAAACTCCGAAGGCTGAAAGTGCTGTTTCAGGCTACGGAACACTGCGGTTTGAGCGAATATCCATTCCAATGTGCTGATTGCCTATTCCTATGAGTGCATAGCCACACCGGTGTTTGCGCAGTACCGTGCTGTTTTCGCCAGGAGCCATGCGCCATGGGCCGCACCCAAAAAATCATCGAGCTGATGGGGCGCTTGGCGCCTGTCGAAGGCTATAACCTGAGCGCTCTGGAGGATGTGCGTTTCCTGCGCTCAAATCGGCCGCTGCACCGGGTGTCGGTGCTGTACGACCCCGGCATCGTGATCGTCTGCCAGGGGCGCAAGCGCGGTTACCTGGGTGAAGAGATTTACCTGTACGACGCCCAGCATTACCTGGTGGTGTCGGTGCCGGTGCCGTTCACCATGGAAACCGAGGCCAGCGAAGCAGAGCCGATGCTGGCGGTGTACTTGCGCCTGGATTTCACCCTCGCCGCCGAATTGATGTTGGCGCTGGATGCGTTTCCCGAATTGCTCGAAGCCAAGCCGCGCGGCATGTATTCCTCGCCCATGGACGACAAACTCAGTGAGTCGCTGCTGCGGTTTCTCGAAGCCATGAGTGCGCCGATGGAGGCACAGGTTCTCGGCCCCGCGCTGATGCGCGAGATCTACTACCGCATCCTCACGGGCGAGCAGGGCGGTTCGATGCGCGCCGCGCTCGACCGCCAAGGCCAGTTCGGCAAGGTGGCGCGGGCGATTCGCAAGATTCATGGGTGTTACCACCAGCACCTGGACGTGGAGGCGCTGGCGCGAGAGGCAATGATGAGCGTGCCGAGTTTTCATGCGCACTTTCGCACGGTCACCGAAACCTCGCCGATGCAATACCTCAAGTCCACGCGCCTGCACCAGGCGCGTTTGCTGATGCTGCGCAACGACATCACTGCCGCCACGGCATGTGCTCAGGTGGGCTATGAGAGTGCCTCGCAGTTCAGCCGAGAGTTCAAGCGCTTGTTCGGGCGTACGCCCCAGGAGGAGATTCAGTGGATGAAACGCACCTATGCGCTGCCGGCGCCTACGTCGACGTCTATTTATGTGTCGTCGCATTGAGTGCAAGCCAGCGTCCACTGGTAGTGTTGTAAACGCGTTACCCAGTGAGGCTGGAAAGTGTCCAAAAAAATCGAGACGATTTAAGCGTGTTGTTTTTTCAAATGGACTTTTTGTCCGCCTAACACCAATGTTATCCCTACCCCAAATAAGCCAACAAAACACGTGACCGCCACTATGATCAACGTCAACGAAAAACCATATAGATCTAAGAGTCCGCCGAAAACAGTATAGGAGATGCCGATAATAACGGAATTGATTAGGTTGGCCACAGAGAGGCAAGAGGCACGGATACGTGACTCAACATTATCATGAATATAGGTTTCATAGGAGGTCTCATAGACAGCGGGAAGCGACATGATTAGTAGAAAAGTAACGACTGAAGTGATGATGCCGATATTCAATGATAAGATGAAAAGAAGAAAGGTCACAATAAGAGTAGTGGTGAAAGCAATGGTGCCGAGCGAGAACCTGGTACAAAGAAATCCGGCAGCCACGAACATACCTGCTGAGATAGCTTCAACGGCAGCGTAAATGCCAGCAATGATGGGGATTTCTAAGCCCTGGAGGGAAAAAAATGGCTGTCCATAGATAAACAAAGGAATGGTTGATAATTCGAATAAAGCATATCCAATAAATAAAGGCATCAGAAGAGCACCTTTTTTGGAACGGAAGAAATTAAGTAATAAAGTAAAAATCTCCTCTGCTTTTTTATCGATCGTAGCGCTTGTTTTGTCAGCGTTGAGTGAGACCGAAGGGAGTCTGATTTCGGGAATGAGTGTTACGACAATAGCGCCAACGAGTTTTGATGCCGCGAAGAAAATATAGACGCTGTTCCAAGACCAAGTGTCTTGTAATACGCCGCCAAGCAGCATAGACAAACCCAATGATACCGCACCAATGGCACGGGCACGCCCTAGTATTTTAGGGTACTCATCAGCCCGATTTTCAGCCAGTAAGTTATCATACAATAACGCCCGGTCTGAGCCGGAGCCCATAGCGATACTCGCGCCGAAGAGGCAAAATATAATGGCGAACGGAATGAAGTCTGAAAACAGCACAAAACCAATACCGCTTATGAATAATCCTAAAAAGCCCAGTATCAGCGAAACTTTACGACCGTATCGATCGGCGAGTAAACCAGATGGAATTTCTAATGCGACGGAAGAAAAGAATAAAAAAGATTGTAGAATGCCTATCTCGCCTTGTGTGATGCCAAGTTGCAGCAAGTAAAGCACGAATAAACTTCTCTGAACATCCATGTTCATAAAGATCGACAAGGAATAATATAAGTTATCGTTCTTGTTTTTTAAAAAATTCAATGCGCCCATTTTTATTTGAATACCTGTTTTTTTGTAAATTCAAAAGAGTTGAAGTTTAAAGTTAAGGTGCAGGCGTCTGTTTTTGTAGGCCCCCGGTTTGCCAAATACTGAAAAGCTTCCCACGCGATGAGGTTAGCCATAATCGAATTTGTTATACCATTGGACGGAAAACGTGCAGGCACAATTGTTTTTTTACAAACGCTGCGCACCTCTCGAATCCAGCGTAGATAGGCCCGAAACGAAGATCGCTCTTTGAGAAGCGGCCCAAGTATCCCGTTGTTAATACCCACCGCACCGAACAGCGCTGATGTGCCTGCTTTTACTGCGGCGTTAGCGACGTAGCTCTGAATAGCGCCTCTAGGCTCATCAGCACAACAGATTATTAAATCCGCGCCCTTCGCGAGCGTTGCTAACTGCTTGCTGGACGTTATCTCCGCGACGATGGATTTAGCCTCGATTACTTTTTGATTGTCTATCAATCGTTGAGCAAGTATGTCTGCTTTATAGTGACCAATATCGTCTGCACCAAAAACAAATTGACGATTAAGATTGTTTAGGCTGACGGTGTCGAAATCAATCAAAACAAAGGACCCCACACCCGAACCTGCAAGGCTTTGTGCAACTAACGCTCCTGTACCGCCGCAGCCAACCACTACGATTGATGCGTTTTTTAGCTGTTGACTCATTTCTTGATTGGGGGCAACCGCTTCATTCCACGACCATTGCATAGCCTGTAACGGCGTCATCCCACAAGGCGGGGCAGTGTGAATGAGGTTAGCATCCTTTAGTTTTCGAAGAAGGCTTCTCTCTGGCTCATTCTCCAATTCTACCGCTACGCCTGTTGTGCTCAGTAACTGAAGCAGTTTAGCCGTGTCTGAATTTCCCGGCTTGATGCTTTTTATGCCGCTCTCCGTGATCAATTTAAGTTGATTGTCATCACTGAGAATAACAACATCTCCGCGTAATACCCATTGGCTTTCTTTTTTAAGCAAGGCGGCAGTCCTCTGTGACATTCGTATCACTTATGTTTTTGACAAACATAGCCATGGGTCTGTAAACCGCTTCAGCCAGCATCATGGGTAAAACATTGTGGCTGGATTTGGCGTAAAGTTTTAGAAAAATGGATTTCATAAAGCGTATGGACTCGGCGGAAGTATCCAAGCCAGAGATTTTTCTTTGAAAGAGCGCCAGACGCAAACTTTTTTCACTGGTGGCCTCGACAATGAGCGTCTTCAATGTTTTCTTTTCTTCATCGGTGAGATCTTGCCAGAGTTGACGGCACTCCCTCATCAAGTGAAGTGATTTTTTTTTGTTTGTTTGTCGTGGCTCAACAAATGCCTGAAGCAAGCTCTCTGCATGGCTCATTGTTTCAAACGGGCTGTTCAAGCGTTGATAGTTCGCAAGAATGGGAAACGCGTAATAGGAAGAAAATGCAGACCATGATAAGAGTATTTTTGTATTGGCGTTAGGGATGACATCCAATGCCTTGGTCAGTCCAATGCCGCGATACTGTGGGTGTACAATGACCCGGAATGACTGTAATACATATTTATTGATGTCTGAGAACTCAGGGAATATATCAAATGCTTTTGGCCATGGACGAATACACAAATTAACACCCACCAACTCTCCTTTGGAATAGGCAGTGACAACATGATCAACCAGGGGGGCTAGCATATCAATGTCATTTGGGTTGTCATTTTCATAATGATAGCGGGACAGTTTTTTATAATCGTCTAGCGTGCCTGTTTTAATTTGTATCTCCAGGCTTTTTAACAGGTTCGTGCTGTTAGGTTTTTTATTAAGAATGCGATGTTTCCCATCAGAGCAAAGCTCAATATGAACGTCAGGGTTTAGAAAGTCGACGATGTCATCGTGGCAACTTGCAATAAACGCACTTTGTTTGTTGGAGCGAAGAATTTTCCCTACGTTCATGGCGACAATGAGCGCTGTGCGCCTGTCCAGTCGCGTAGTAAATTCGTCAAGGATAAGGGGGCCTACGCCTTCGCGTAAAGCTAACGCAATAAGGAAACGTTCTTTTTGTCCATCCGACAGGTGGGAAAAAGGGCCAATCATGATACGTGGTTCTCCCAACCCGAATTTTGAAAGATAGCGGATCACTTCGCCGGCATCTTCACAAGGTATGATTTCCGCGATAGGTTTCTCTATATCAATATCAGTTGGTATTTTTCGGGTGTCTTGAAACTGGCGAGAAATATCTTTTAATAGTAAACTTTTGCCGACGCCGCTTGCCCCCGTAATTAGAACAATCCTGTCTGTAGGTATATCTAAATCTGATAGCGACTCCACCCACCCGTCTTCGGACAGGCCAAATGTTTTAATGATGTCTTCGCAAACCTTGCTGGAACTATTTAGCGGAGGGATATGTAAGTCTACTGTTGTATGTATCATGTTCATGGTCGGGCCCTCATCAGCTCAATAGTTGCAGTGGGTGTGTTAGTTTTGAAAGTTAACATTGCTCAAACAAATGCTGGGAATGGCACCAATGACCACGCTTGGACATACGTCATCTAATAAATCATCGAGCAATTGCCTGTGCTCATTGTTGAATAGCGATGATTTTAATGTGTCGATATAGAGCTGTTGTGCTTGTGATTCACTTCGCCAGGCTGGGCATAATATGAGTGATGCATATCTGCCCCAGGCGTCATCAGTCGGGCCGGAAACTATCATGAGTCGCATAGCTGCTTTAACTTTAGATGCTGAATAACTGTCAGAAACAGGCGTGCATGGTACGCCATGTTGATGAAGAATCGCGGCAATAGACCAAGCGACTGTAGCATTGGGATAGTAATCGGAATACGCTAACGTAAAGCCCTCTCTCGATGCTATAGGTGGCCACTCTAAAGGAATTAATTTTTGTAGCGGCATTGGATCATCAGACAGCCTAGAGGCTCTTGCCCAACCTACGTGTTCTGCGCAGTTGGTGTTCTCTAAAATGTTTTTAATTTCTTTGCGAAGTGGTTTTTTATCATCGCCGATCAGTTCACCTGAGAAAACAAGTATCGCTCTAAGAGATGTTTTTTTAACGACGCGCCGCCCATCGGTTGATGGATTCGAGTTGAATGGAGTTGCGGTGTCTGCAGTCTGATCAATAATGCCTTTTTCGAACAGCGTGAGATTCTCTTCAGGGTTACGAACGACTTCTATAAGAATAGATGGGATGCTGTCGTGAGGACACGAAGCTTCCCACCGATTGGGGGCAATTTCGCAGACTTGTCGGGCCCCTGGCCATTTATCCGTACGAAACGGTATCCAGGCAGGGGAGGATAGCAATCCTTCAAAGGCGGGCACTTTTTCTTCAAAACTTATAACAGCACTGCCATCGTATGTTAACCCTAACGTTGCTTTACTCATGATTAGATGACGGACGATGAAGTCCTGACTGGACAGATAATTTAGTCCATTCAAATAATCTCTTCCTGAAATATTATTCAGGTTGCGGAGGCTATTAGCGTTGGGAGAAAGAATGTAGGTATATCCCTCATCCTTAACGCTTATATCACAGCCACCTTCTATGCTCACGTTTGGGAGTGGCATGGATATTGGCGCTCGGGGAGGAAGCGCCCCCAAACTCGCCAGTTGCAGTGCCCCATAGTCGCGAGGAGATTTTAATGATCCGGGAGGTGCATCCACAGCAATCCTAATTGATTTGTGCTTCTCCGTCACACAGCCCCCTTACGTCGTGCCAGGTTACCAGGAATTTTTAATTGTTCTGTTTTTACGTGGCGAGTTATTTGAGGATTGCTTGAATAAGCGTTACCAAAAATAGCACGCAAAAAACTATTTAGTTAATGCGCTCTCAATGAGTGCCTAGTAAACCTTTGTTTCCTTAATCGCTGGAGTTTTGTGGGTAGTAACGACTTAGGTGGTCTTCGGATTTTTTCGCTGATTTTTTAAGAAACATAATGTAATTTTTTTCATGCTCAACAAAATCCCCGATCTTATGAGATAAGGGCGGGGACAGTGTCTTTGCTGATTTAAATAATTCTGCCCTGGCCTCCCTTCCTAAGTCTTCGATTTTACTTAGCAAGGGTAGAACAAAACCACGCATCTGCTGTTCAAAAAGTGGAAATCTATGAGTGTCTACATGTAAGTTTTGAACGGCGATTGTAAATCCACAGTTGATTACGTTATGCCACCAGCCAGGAGGGATATATAAAGCATCACCGGCCGATATTGTACCTTCAAAAATATCGGCGCCTTGCTTGAGTACTTTACTAGCAATATCAGGATTAAATAAATCTTGCCCATTGGAAACTGCAAACGTGTGTGCGGGCGATACCAGGCGTGCTTTTTTTTCACCCACAATCATGGTTAGCACTGAATTGACAAAAAAAGAATCTGTATGCAGAGGGCTTGATACCTGTAGATAACCGATAAGCAAATTGGTCGGTGGTATTGAGATCGAAGAGGGTAATTTGTATAACCAGTTATCAGGAAAACAAGGTAGGCTCATGTCGATATCATCGAGTAGTTCAGGAAACTCTTTATGATAGATCCATCCACCCAAATAAGGCGATTCAGCGTCATCTTCAAAGGCGCTATTTTTTTCTGCTAAAACTATATACTCCCCCAGTGGCATCTTGGTTTGGTCTTTGTACGCTTCTTGTCGTTTGGTCTTGTAATAACAGACAGGTACCTTGATATGTCCATAAGTCTTTCTGAAAAAGTCTGCAGACCAACGCTTAATGGCAGGCCAATCCTTACCCATTCCTTTTAGAATGACCGGCTTTTCATTCATGAGGTAATTTTTTCGAAATAACACTACGTCACTGGCATCGATGCTCTCAAGAAGAATTATTTTTTTATTTTCCAAAGGAATAATCCTGACTAATTAGTTCGCTGTTGGTTTTATTAAAAAAGGTCAAACATAATGAATGACCTTTTTTTGTCATAGTCCTAGCGGACTATTAACAGCGACTGAACACAGCTTGAAGCATCAGTTCGTCATCTGCCAAATCCATGAAGAAAGAGACGTCTTCATTTTCACTTTTCGCAGAGAAAGCGTTAGGGTTGTCTGATTCCAATACATATTCAATCACTTCTTCATTTTTCATTTTGTATTCTCATTGGTTAAAAGATGAGGTCGTAACAATGTTGGATATAGCAGCCACTGATGAATATTGCTTTTTGTTCAGGTATCAAACGGGAGGCCCTGTTTTATTCAGGGAGAAACCGCGTAATTTCAGAACCGGTCAGTGACTTTGTGAATAAAGACCATGTTCCAAAATTACGCAAATGTACACTTTGTAATTTTGTGTGTCAGTCCATCCGTGACAGGAGAAACAGCTGCTGCAATACGCCCGTAGCGGTAAAAACATGGCGACCGCAGAGGCTGGGTGCAGTACTTGCGCTTCAATCGAGAGGTCTCTGGCCGCTATTTGGATTTTGGGAGGTGCAGGCAGGCGCCAGTATCAGTTTAGCCAACCCGATTAGACTGAATAAATGCGCCGTATTCTTTTACCGTCCGTGGTAACCAACGTTGCGGTGATTGAAGCGCGCCAGATCACCTGGAAGAGAGGCGCTACCCTAAATCGAGCAGAACGCCGAGCTGAGCAATCTGTTGCTGCCACTCGCGCTGTAATTCGGGCTTCTGGTGCTTGACCTTACGCGCCAGGTCCTCCTCCAGTTTACTTTCGAGATCCAACAGAGTGGCCAGTAGGAGTTCTTCTGTTTCTGGCAATACAAACGATCGTTCATCCTGTACCGGCGCGGCTATCGTGGCGGATACATGCGCATTTGCCAGAGTGGAATACACTGGCGCTAGAGCGTGCCAGTCTTTCAGACTATGGTCATCTATCAACCAGAAACGATTGCAGCTTTGCTCAATCAATGTGCGGTCGTGAGAAACCAGCAATACAGCACCGCTGAACATTTTCAGCGTTTGCGCCAGTTCTTCTTTGCCTTCCATATCGAGGTGGTTAGTCGGCTCGTCCAGCAACAACAACGAATAGTTTGCCAGTGTGAGTCCGATAAACAACAACCGTGAACGCTCGCCGCCGCTCAGGGTGCTCACTTTTTGTTGATGGCGCAGGTACGGGAAGCCGGCACTAATGAGCGCTATTTTTCTCTGTTCTTCTGTAAGCGCCGAAAAAGGGACAAGTGCTTCGTTTAAGGTGGCATCATCACGCAGCTGCTGCAGGCTTTGATCGTAGTAACCGACGCGTACTTTCGGGTGGAATACCACGCCATCCTCTACTGTCTCTGGATAGCAGAAGGCTCGCCATAAGGTATGCAGGAGTGAAGATTTACCACAGCCATTGCGGCCAACCAGTGCAATCCGATCACCGCATTTAACCCGGATTTCGTCCAGCTTGAACAGCACTGGCGCATCTGACGCAGGCCGAACCTGCAAATGAGATAGCTCTAACAAACGGTCGGCTGTTAATGCTTCGCCATTAAGACGCAACTGCCACTGCGTTCCGGCGGTGACTTGAGTCTGGTCATCCTTCAGCCGGTCGACCTGTTTCTCCATTTGCTTGGCTTTGCGCGCCAGCTTCTCGCTATCGTAGACGCTACCCCAGATGGCCAGCCGTTTAGCGCTTTTTGCAACTCGGTCAATCTCTTTTTGCTCGGTCTGACGGCGGTGGGTATCTGCACTGTCTTTCTCTGCCAGAGCTTCACGCGCCTGCGTGCAGGGTAGTCGAATAAATTGCAGGGCCTTGTCGCGCAATACCCAGGTGCAGTTGGTGACGTTATCTAAAAGGCTGCGGTCATGGGATACCAAGACAAAGCTGCCGCCCCAGGTTTTCAGGAAGTGCTCAAGCCAAAGTAACGTCGGTAGATCTAAATGGTTACTGGGTTCGTCCAACAACAGTAAGTCCGGCTGCCGGATCAGTGCGCGGGCCAGCAGAAGGCGCGTGTGCTGCCCTCCGCTGAGCGTTCCGGCGGTCAATTTCCAAGCAGCTTCATCAAACCCCAAGCTGGCCAGCAGCGCTTCGACCTGCCAGCGTTCGTATTGATGCAAACGGTCGGGCCCATGATTGATCACCGCGTCGATGAGTGTGTAAGCATTCAGGTCGGTGGGCAGATGCTGTTCAACCCGTGCCATCCGGCATTGGTTTGACAGGGATATAGTGCCGGAAGTGGCGGTGAGATCGCCGCTGAGGATTCTCAGCAGGGTACTTTTGCCACAGCCGTTATGACCAATCAGGCCGATGCGGTCGCCTTTTTTAAGGCCGAAGGAAATGTCTGCAAACAAAGGGCCAAAGGTATTTTCGTAACTGATAGATTGTGAAGAAAGCAGGGTAGTCATTATCAGGCTTACTCAAGTTTACGAATGTGGAATTAGAAACGCTGAGCGTCAAAAACACTGACGATAGTCGATAAAGAATCGCCCTGGATTTCCAGCCACTCCCCCGGCGTTTTTCCGTAACGCTTTCAAACTCTATCGGTGACCGCTGATTGTTGAAACCACGACGTCGTTTCGGGTTGTAAACATTTTGATGCAATCGAGCACATCACCGTGAGCATCCTGGCGGCGGGTGTAGATTTTACGTTTGGTCCTTTCCTGCGTTAGCAATTGGAAAAAGCGCTGCGCTACAGCGTTGGATTGGATGTTTGCTGAAACAGGATTGTCCTGCTGGCAGGACGAATAATCACATTTGTGCCATCTAATCGACTATTGGGTTCATGTGTAGGATTAACTTCATTCGATCGCCCAGCCGCGATCCTCACTTGGAGAACCCGCATGAAACTGTTGCACATCGATTCCAGCATCCTCGGCGACAACTCGGCTTCGCGTCAGCTCAGCGCTGGTGTGGTCAAGGCCTGGCAAGCGGCTGAGCCGAGCGTGGAAGTGACCTATCGTGACTTGGCTGCCGAAGGCATCAGCCACTTTTCCGGCCTGACCCTGGGCGCCCTGGGCACCGCTGCCGAATTGCGCGACGCCGTACAAAAACACGAGGCTGACCTCAGCGCTACGTCCCTGGCTGAATTCATCGCCGCCGACGCCGTAGTGATCGGTGCGCCGATGTACAACTTCTCGGTGCCGTCCCAGCTCAAGGCCTGGATTGACCGTATTGCCGTGGCCGGGCAAACCTTCCGTTACACCGAAGCCGGCCCTGAAGGCCTGTGCGGCGGCAAGAAGCTGATCATTGTTTCCACCGCTGGCGGCATGCACGCGGGCCAGGCCAGCAATGTGGGGCACGAGGATTACTTGAAACTGGTGTTTGGCTTCCTTGGCATCACGGATATCGAATTTGTCCGCGCCCAAGGCCTGGCCTACGGTGAAGAAGTTCGCAGCAAGGCCTTGAGCGACGCCAACGCAGTGATCAACGCACAATTGTTCGCCGCCGCGTAAGGCTTGTGTAAATTTCGCCTCTGTTCGGTTCCAATCTGAACCGGGGCGCCTAAACTCTGTATTCTGATCGCCTGAACGCGACCGGAGTACGGAGTTTTTTCGTTTACCCGCTGTCATTACTTTGGCCCAGGTTATGCACGCATGGGTTTATCACCCGGAGCGAGTGCCTTGGCCCATGGACTTTTCAAACCGACATGCCGCGGGTGTTGAACGTGGTCGCGCAGCAAAGGTGGACATCCCCATGATGCGTCTTTGTGCTGTTTTGGTTCTTTCCCTGCTCGGTGGCCTGATTTCAGTGCACGCCGCCCCAGCGCCGCACCCGCATTGGAGTGTGGGTTTTCACCGCATGAGTTTTCTCGACCCGCTGGATCAGCAGCCGATGAATGCCATCGCGTTTTATCCGTCCACCGACGATGAACATTCCACGCAGTTGGGCCCTTACCATGTGGCCGCCAGCCAGGATTCCAAAGTCGCCATTGGGCGTTTCCCGATGCTGATGCTGTCCCATGGCAACACCGGTACGCCGCTGGCGCTGCACGACCTGGCCACTTCGCTGGCGCGCAAGGGTTTTGTGGTGGTGGCGGTCTTGCATCCCGGCGACAACTACAAGGATCACAGCCGCCTGGGCACGGTGAGCAACCTGTACGGGCGGCCGATCCAGATTTCCGCAGCCATTACCGCCACGCTCGGGGATACGATGCTGTCGCCGTTCGTCAATATCGACCAGGTGGGGGTCATCGGTTATTCCGCTGGCGGTGAAACCGCGCTGATCCTGGCCGGTGCCAAGCCGGATTTCGACCGCCTGCGCCGTTATTGCCAGGAGCGCCCTGAAGACCGCGACGCCTGTACCACCAAAGGCGAGCTGGTGGTCGACCGTGAAGACTTGCAGCCGCAAGCCGACCCGCGTATTCATGCTTTGATGCTGATGGCACCTTTGAGCCTGATGTTCGGCCGCCACACCCTGGCCGATGTGCATGTGCCAGTGCTGCTCTACAGCGGCGATGGCGACAAGCTGGTGGCCGTGGACAAGAACGCCGCCGCCCTGGCGCGCAAACTGCCGCAGCCGCCGGATTTCAAACTATTGGCCGGGGCCGGGCACTTTGTGTTCATGGCGCCGTGTGACAGTGACCAACTGCTGGCCATGCCGGCGATTTGCACGGATGCCGATGGTGTCGACCGCGAAGGCATCCACCGCGATCTGATCTCGGAAGCGGGGCGCTTTTTCGTGCACACCCTGGGTCAGTCGACCCGCGCCGGTTTGCAGACTGCTGATCAGTAAGCACGGCGCTTGAGCTGCACGGTCAGGCACAGGGACGTGACCGATAGAAGCGCGGCGCAGAAGAAGATCCAGCCATAGCCGAGGTTCAGCGCCACGGTGCCCATCAATGGCCCGGCAATCGCCAGGGCCAGATCAAAAAACACCGCATACGCACTCAGCCCCGCGCCACGACTGCTGTTGGGCACCTGCTTGATGGCTTCCACGCCCAGCGCCGGGTACACCAGCGACAAGCCGAAGCCGGTGAGCCCGGCGCCGATCAGCGCCACACCGGTGGACGGCGCCAGCCACAACAGGGTCAAGCCGACGGTTTCGATGGTCATGCAGGCAATCGCCGCAGTGAACCCGCCGAAGCGGCTGATGGCCGAGATAAACACCAGGCGCGACAAGATAAAACACACGCCAAACACCGTCAGGCAGTACGCCGCACCGGCCCAGCCGCGGTTGAGGTAATACAGGGTGATAAAGGTGGTCAGCGTGCCGTAGCCGATAGACGCCAGGCACAGGCTGGCGCCAAACGGCGCGATTCGCCCGAACACCGCCCAGAACGGCAAGCGCTCACCGCGCACTACCGGTACCGAGGGTTTATTGCGGATCAACATCAGGCCCAAGGCGGCCAGCACCGACAGCGCGATACCGAGACTGTTGTAGCCATATTCGGCCACCATCACCACGCCCAGCGGCGCGCCAATCGCGATGGCGCCGTAGGACGCGATACCGTTCCAGGAGATCGAGCGCGCCGTGTGTTCGGCACCGACCGCGCCCATGCACCAACTGATGGTGCCAACGCCAATCAGGCCTTGGGCCACGCCGAGCAAGAGCCTGCCGACGATCAATACCCCAAGGCTCACAGCGGGCATGCTTTCAAGCAATGTTGCGAAAAACGTCAGCACGCCACTGACCAGGATGCCGGCCAAACCCAACACAATGGCGCGTTTGGTGCCGACGTTATCCGACATCCTCCCGGCCATCGGACGGCTGAGCAGGGTGGCCAGGTATTGCGCGCCGATGGTGACCCCGGCGACTACGGCGCTGAAGCCCAATTGTTCATGCACATAGCCTGGGATGACCGCGATCGGCAGGCCAATGCAGATAAAGGCGATGAAGGTGTAGAAAACAATGGAGACGATCTGCAGGGTGATCGACAGGGAGCTGGGGGCGGCGGCAGGCATGGTCACTCGTTCGCGGGCGGGCGGTGAGGGCATGATGGCAAGGGCGTGGGGGAAAAGGAAGCTGGCTAACTAGTTATTATGGGCACCTATTGATGCAAAAAGCCCTGTCACCATGGACAGGGCTTTTTCTTGCCGCTTGCAGCTAAAAACTATTCGCTGCGGTTAAAACACCACGCCTTGGCTGCGCAGGTAGTCGTCATAGGTGCCGCTGAAGTCGATTACGCCGGTGGCGCTCAACTCGATAATGCGGGTGGCCAGGGACGATACGAACTCGCGGTCGTGGCTGACGAATATCAGCGTGCCCGGGTAGTTCTCCAGCGCCAGGTTCAGCGCTTCGATGGATTCCATGTCCAAGTGGTTAGTCGGTTCGTCCATGATCAGCACGTTGGGCTTTTGCAGGATCAGCTTGCCGAACAGCATGCGCCCTTGTTCACCACCGGAGATCACTTTGACCGACTTCTGGATTTCGTCGTTGGAGAACAACATACGGCCCAGGGTGCCACGGATCATTTGCTCGCCTTGGGTCCACTGGCCCATCCAGTCGAACAGGGTCACGTCGTCTTCGAAGTCATGGGCGTGGTCCTGGGCGTAGTAGCCCAGTTCTGCGGCATCGGTCCACTTGATGCTGCCGGCGTCCGGGGTCAGTTCGTTGACCAGGGTGCGCAGCAGGGTGGTCTTGCCGATACCGTTCGGGCCGATGATCGCTACGCGCTCGCCGGCTTCAACCTGGAAGCTGAAGTCCTTGAACAGCGGCTTGCCGTCGAAGCCCTTGGCCATTTTTTCGACCATCACAGCCTGGCGGTGCAGCTTCTTGTTCTGCTCGAAACGGATGAACGGGCTCACACGGCTCGATGGCTTGACCTCGGCCAGCTGGATCTTGTCGATCGCCTTGGCGCGGGAGGTGGCTTGCTTGGCTTTCGAGGCGTTGGCCGAGAAGCGGCTGACGAAGGATTGCAGTTCGGAGATCTGCGCCTTCTTCTTGGCGTTGTCCGACAGCAGTTGCTCGCGGGACTGGGTCGCCACGGTCATGTACTCGTCGTAGTTGCCCGGGAACAGGCGCAGCTCGCCGTAGTCCAGGTCAGCCATGTGGGTGCACACGCTGTTCAGGAAGTGACGGTCGTGGGAGATGATGATCATCAGGCTGGAGCGCTGGGTCAGGATGTTTTCCAGCCAGCGGATGGTGTTGATGTCCAGGTGGTTGGTCGGTTCGTCGAGCAACAGCACTTCAGGATCGGAGAACAGTGCCTGGGCCAGCAATACGCGCAGCTTCCAGCCTGGGGAGACTTCGCTCATCGGGCCAAAGTGTTGCTCCAGCGGAATACCCAGGCCCAGCAGCAGTTCACCGGCACGCGATTCGGCGGTGTAGCCGTCCATTTCGGCGAATTCGGTTTCCAGTTCGGCAACGGCCATGCCGTCTTCTTCGCTCATTTCCGGCAGCGAGTAGATGCGGTCACGCTCAGCCTTGACCCGCCACAGCTCTTCGTGGCCCATGATCACGGTGTCGAGCACGGTGAATTCTTCGTAGGCGAACTGGTCCTGGCGCAGTTTACCCAGACGCACGTTCGGCTCCAGCATGACCTGGCCGCCGGACGGCTCAAGGTCGCCGCCGAGGATTTTCATGAAGGTCGACTTGCCGCAACCGTTGGCACCGATCAAACCATAACGGTTGCCGGCGCCGAATTTGACCGAGACGTTCTCGAAGAGCGGCTTGGCGCCGAACTGCATGGTGATGTTAGCTGTGGAGATCAATTACTTTACCTATCAATGAGTTGCGAGCGTGGCGGCAGGAGCCTTCAGGCATGCGTCAACAGCGACATCAAGGCGCGAAACCCGGTCGCTGAGCAGAAAATTTTGGTTGTGTGTTGGAATTTGGCGCGCATTGTCGCATATGTCAGGCGACAGTTGTATGGCAGGCGAACGATGGTTTCTCCAAGGTCTCCGGCATCGCCAGCCATAACAGCGCCAAGGCCACGGCGGCCACGCCTGCCAGGGTCAGGAATGCCGCGTTGTAGCCGGACTGTTGCACCACGAAACCGGCCAGGCTGCTACTCAACGCCGCACCCAGGCCAAACACCGTGGACAGCGCGCCGAGGCTCACATTAAAACGCCCGGTGCCCTGGGTCAGGTCTTTGACGATTACCGGGAACAGTGCGCCAAAGATCCCCGCGCCGATGCCGTCGAGCATCTGCACCGCCACCAGCCAGTACGGATCACTGGACAAGGTGTACAGCACGCCGCGCAGCGGCAAAATCAGGAAGCCTGCCAGCAACAGCGGCTTGCGCCCCCACACATCGGCCTTGAGCCCGACCAGCCAGGCCATCGGCACCATCAACAACTGCGCGGCGACGATGCACGCCGAGGTCAGCGGCGTGGCCATTTGCAGGTTGATCTGCGCGAGCTTCTGGCTGACCAGCGGCAGCATAGCGGCATTGGCCAGGTGGAAGAGGGCGCAGCAGATGGCGAATATCAGCAGCGGCCGGTTGGCCAGCAGCACCTTTACGCCGGACGGTTGTTCGTGATCGCTGTGGTGGGCAGGATCAAAGCCCCGGGCGACTTCATGGTCAATCGCCTTGGCCGACACACAGCTGACGGCCACGATACTGGCCAGCGCCATAAAGGCCATCAGGTAAAACACCACCACCGGGCCGTACAGGTACGCCAAACCGCCGGCCAGCAGTGCGGCCACAGCATTGCCGGCGTGGTTGAAGGTCTCGTTGCGCCCCGTGCGGCGGGTAAAGGCGCGCGGCCCGGTAATCCCCAGGGATATGGCGGATATGGCCGGCGCAAACACCGAGGCGGCTACGGCGCTGGCGGCCTGTGTCAGGGCCACCCAACTGAAGGCACTGACAAACGGCAGCAACAGGCAACTGACGGTGACCAGGATGGCAGCCACCGCGATCACCGCGCGCTTGCTGCGTGTGCGGTCGATCAGCGCGCCGGCGGGGCCTTGGGTGACCAGTGCGGCGATGCCCGCCAGGGTCATGACCACGCCGATGCTGGCCGGGTCCCATTTATGCACGGCCAGCAGGTAAATCGCCAGGTAAGGCCCGAGGCCGTCGCGCACATCCGCCAGGAAAAAGTTGAGGCTGTCCAGGGATAAGGTACTACGCAGGTCAGCGTGATTGGCCACGGCGTTGTCTTCGCAAAGGGTGTTCAGGGGCTGGACACTCATTGGGCTAGTGACCCGTGGGCCGGAACATAAGTTCGCTGACGCTGGGGGTTTAATCTGGCGCGCATATGGCTTATTTTTCGTAGCCCGCTGAAATGACTCTCTGGAGACGCAATGGACATGCCCTCAGCCCAACAGGCTGTTGCCCGCAATAAGGCCGCCTGGGACGCCTCTGCCGCGCTGCACAAAGACACTGCGACCTGGAAAGCGCTGCTGCAATCAGTCGCTGAGCCAGGCTTTTCGTGCCTCGATCCCACTATCACAGACCTGTTGCAAAGCGTCGGCGTTGCCGGCAAGACGGTGGTGCAAATCGGCTGCAACAACGGGCGTGAAAGCCTGTCGCTGTTTGGCCTGGGGGCGCGAGAGGTGGTGGGCGTCGATCAATCGGCAGCCTTTCTGGCGCAAGCTCGGGAGTTGGCTGATGTTTCCCCGCATAACCCGCAGTTTATCGAAGCCGATATCCATCACCTGCCTGAGCGTTTGCGTGGCCGGTTCGATATTGCCTTGGTGACGATTGGCGTACTCGGCTGGATGCCGGATGTAGCGCTGTTCATGCAGCACGTGGCCAGTACCCTCACGCCCGGCGGCACCCTGGTGATCTACGAGACTCATCCTTTCCTGGAAGTCTTCGACCCACAGGCCGCCAACCCGCTATTGCCCGCCAGCTCGTATTTTCAACGCGATCCGTTCGTGCTGCAGGCGTCGATTGTGTACGAAGGGCTGACGGAGGTTCCCGGGCCGACATCCTACTGGTACGTGCATACCCTGGGCAGCGTGGTCAGCGCGGCGATTGCGGCGCACCTGCAGATCGAGCATCTGCGCGAATATCCGCACTCCAACCGTGAGGAGCTGTATGACCAGTACGAGCACCAGCCGGCCCAATTGCCGTTGTGTTTCACCCTGACGGCCATCAAACGCGCTGTTTGAGCGGGCTTTTCGCGCACAAAAAAAGGCCCGCGAGAGAAAAGGCGGGCCAAGTGATTCACTGGAGTAGGTGGCCTTACGCTAAAGGCCGGAACGTGAAGGCTGCGTGAAAAACCATGTTGGCGTTTCGGATGGCGTGCGGTTTTCAGGCGCGGCGCACAAAAGTGCGCATGGTTTGCCCTGGCCCGGTGCTGAACACCGTTGGGCGGGGCATGCCCTCATCCGCTGCGATAAACACAAAATCATCGCCTTCGAGCTGATAGCTGGCGGGTAACGCTTTGCCAGCGTCATCGCCCATGGAATCTACCCAGGTAATACGTTTGGGCGTGGTGGTGCTATCAAGGGAAAACCGGCCAGCCAGCAATACGTCGCCAGCGACGGTTCGCACATCGAAGTGATCACCGTTAATCGTGGTAATGGCGCCTGGCGCGCTGTGTGCGTCGGCAGGGTTGAGTACGCCGCTGTCTTCCAGGGAGACCTGCTCCCAGGCGCCCTGCAGCGCAGTGAAGTCCGGGTCTGGTAGAGGGTTCATGCAAGTTCCTTTTGCTGGAGGCTGATCGGCCGGAGTGTATCGAAAATGTGGCAAAAACCCGGCTGGAATGCGGTTTTTTGCTGGGTTGCGAGCGGTTTGACCATTCATTGACTAAGCTGCTCGCATTCTCAGTTATACATAAGGAGTTACCTTGTATAGTCATTGACATCAAGCAGAAACAATCTCTAATAAGGTCGGATTTTTCGCCACGCTAGGTGGTCTGACTGCCATAACACATTCGCAATCAGAGCGTTGTCTCTGACCTTCCATGCCTTTCGAATGCTCAGTTCGAATGACCAGGGGTGGTGGCTTTTTAATGTCAATCTTAAGGTGCGCTTATTTTGAATCAAATTTCTCCGATCAATTCGTCTGTAACTTCAGATGAAATTGACCTGTTTGAATTGTTTCATGCCATTTGGCGGCAAAAGATACTCATCGTGGGCTGTACGATTCTTGCGGGGGTGTTGGGCGCAAGTTACGCGACGGTTGCGCCCAAGCAATACGAGGTCAGCAGTGTGCTGCGCCCGGCCGCGATCAATGAATTGGATGCGCTGAACCGCTCCGAAGTCTACAAGCTGCCGCCCTCGGAGGCGTTGGTGAAAGTAGGCGCGCAACTGGATTCTTACGGGGCTCGCCTGGCGTTCTTTAAAAGCCACAAAGATTTGTTCAATGCCTACCTGAGCCCCGGACTGAGCGTCGAACAGAGTTTTGAAAACTTCAACCGTAGCGGCATCAGCCTGAGCGTTCCCGACTCCAAAGCGGCAGAGTCGCCGAACAGTGCTATCCGCCTGGAGTTGCAATACCCTTCTGACGTTGACGGTGTTGCGATCCTTAACGGGCTGGTCGACTACGCCATCGCCGCACAGCGCGAACAAGTGGGCGCCGGCCTGAAGGTGATCGTCAATAACCGCCTCGCCGAGCTCAAGGGCAAGATCGACGCGGCCCGGGCCAATTACGACACTGAAAAAGAGTCCAAGATCGCGGTTCTGCTCGAGGCGGACAGGCTCAAACGTGCACAATTGCAAGATGAGCTCAAAGGCTTGCGGCTGCAGATGAAAATAGAACGCACCGACCGCCTGGCCGAACTGGCTGAGGCGATCTCGATTGCCAAGTCCATGGGCATCAATCAGCCAACCACGCCATCTTCCATGGCCGATACTAACCGCGCCGGCTCCAGTCAGGTGGTGCGCACCGAGATTAGTAACCAGAAGATTCCGCTGTATTTCCTCGGCACTGAGGCCCTGGAAGCTGAGCGCAATGCGTTGCAAAAGCGCACCAGTGATGACTTTACCAGCGGCCGTATCGCTGAAATTGGCAAGGAGTTGCAACTGCTGGACACCAACCGTGAAGTCGAGATTCTGCAAAAGCGCGGCAACGAGGATATCTTCCTGCGTGATGTCGAACCGCTTCGCACCGAAATCGCCAGGTTGCGCAGCCTTAACATTGATATGAGCAATCTGGAGCTGGTGAGCATCGACCGTCGTGCCCAGGAGCCGCTGGGGCCGACCAAGCCGAGAAAACTGGTGATTCTTGCACTTAGCCTGGTGGCTGGGGCTTTCGTGGGTGTGCTGATCGCGCTGATCCGTCACTTGATTCTGAGTTACCGCCAGTCGCGCTCGGTCGCTGGCACCTCGTCGGGACGCCAGCGCATAGACGACTCGCCTGTGCTGTAAACACCCACGCAGAGGGCTTGCGTCCGGGCAGGCCCATGCGAGCCCTCTGCGCTGCGTAGACAGCTTTTCACAATTCTTAGTTAACCTTTGGTTACAAACTGTGGCTAAATAACGGCCAATGGCGTGGTTCCGGAAGTGACTCGTCCGGCCAGCCGCCACTATGTAATCGTGATTTCAGGTGCTGCTTATAAATCCTCGGCCGTTGTGTGCACGCAGGAGCAGCCTGTTCTCTTCTAACTTGTGACGAATCCCTTGAAACTCATCATTGTTGTTCTCTACGTTGCCTCCATTGCGTATGTTCACCTGCGTGGCAGAGTGCGACACAAGCTGGGCCGCCAGCTTAGCGATCACTCGACGTTCCTGGCGCCGATCAACTGCTTCCTCTACTTGTTCTCCAGGCAGCCGAGCCGCCCGTTTCTGTCGCCCAGCGACTTTCCGGACCTGAGCCCGCTGCAGGAACACTGGGAGGAAATCCGCCAGGAAGGCCAGAACCTGATGCGCGCGGGCGAAATCAAGCGTTCGGACCAATACAACGACGTAGGTTTCAACTCGTTCTTCAAGTCAGGCTGGAAGCGCTTTTACCTCAAGTGGTACGGCGACAGTCACCCGTCGGCGATGAAGCTGTGCCCGCGCACCACTGAGCTGGTGCAGGGCATTGGTTCGATCAAGGCGGCGATGTTTGCCGAGTTGCCACCGGGCTCCAAGCTGGTGCGCCACCGTGATCCTTACGCAGGCTCCTATCGTTACCACCTTGGGCTGGATACGCCGAACGATCCGGGTTGCTATATCAATGTGGATGGCGAGAGTTACTACTGGCGTGACGGTGAGCCGGTGATGTTTGACGAGACTTACATTCACTACGCTGAGAACACGACACAGCAGAACCGCATCATTTTGTTCTGTGACATTGAGCGCCCGATGAAGTACCGCTGGGCGGCGGCGTTTAACCGTTGGTTCAGTCGTAATGTGATGGCGGCTGCGGGTTCGCCTAATGATGACGGTGATAAGACCGGCGGGTTGAACCGTGCGTTTACGCGGTTGTACAAGATCCGTTTGCGTGGCAAAGAGCTGAAGAAACGTAATCGTGCGCGGTATTACCTGGAGAAGTGGGCGATTTTTGCTGGGTTGGCGGTGATTTTTATTTTGATCTGACTTGGTGGTGGCCCTTTGGGGGACATATCCGTTGCTGCGGTAACGGCTTCTATTGGTTCGGCTCTTACAGCGGGTCACTTTTGTAAAGACCGGAATGCCGGTCAAAAGTAACCAAAAAGTCTTCGCCCCACCACTCGGTGCCTTGCTTAGGCTCGGCATGCCAGAACGAAGGCTTGAATCCGTGGGTAACCCGGCGTCCTGCCGGGTTACCCACGGATTCAAGCCTGCGTTCGGCCACCGTGGTTAACGGGGCGCCTCAGATCAAAATCAAGATCAAGATCTACAGCACGGCGGCCTGAAAGCCGACCTGAGTGGTTGAAGCAAGAGCCAGATCAAGTGCAAGGCAAAAGCCTATCTAGCTGATGCAACACGGTCTAAATGTGGGAGCGGGCTTGCTCGCGAATGCGGTGGGTCAGTCAATTTATCTGTCACTGACCCACCG
>NZ_CBFHAZ010000087.1:0-27033 GCF_965653655.1 Pseudomonas onubensis
CGAATGCGGTGTATCAGCAAGCATCTAGGGTGGCTGACCCACCGCATTCGCGAGCAAGCCCGCTCCCACAGGGAATTGCATCAAGCTGTGGAGATGCGTTCCAGGCCGACAAACGGGCAGGCTGCCAGCAGTTCGCTAAGTGTTTGGCCGTCGGGCAGTTGCAGGCCCGCCGGTGCCAGTTCAGCCAGCGGGTACAGCACAAACGCACGCAGATGCATCTGATAGTGCGGCACCCTGAGGCGCGGCGCGTCGATCAGTTGCTCGCCAAACAGCAGGATATCCAGGTCCAGGGTGCGCGGCCCCCAGCGTTCCAGGCGCTCGCGACCCTGGTCGTTCTCGATGGCTTGCAGCGCATCGAGCAGATCCAGTGGCGCAAGATCACTGTCCAGGGCGGCGACCGCATTGGTGTAGCGCGGTTGGCCCGGGAGCAGGGAGTCGCTTTGATAGAACGCCGACACGCCAACGAGGGCCGTGCCGGGCAATTGCGCCAGGGCTTCGACAGCGCTGCGCAATTGCTGGTCCGGGGCAGCCAGGTTGCTGCCCATGCCGATGTAGATGCGTTCCACGTTTATTCGCCCGCAGCGCCCGAAGCATCGGCCGCGCTGCGTTTGCGCTTGGTGCCGCTGCGACGGCGTTTTTTCGGGCCAGTGCCTTCGCCGTCGCCTTTGCTGCCGAGGTCGCGAATCATGTCGCGACGCTGGCTGTCATTGGCGTCCTGGTAGTCGGTCCACCATTCGCCCAGGCCGTCGGTCTGCTCGCCGGCGCTTTCGCGCAGCAGCAGGAAGTCGTAGCCGGCACGGAAGCGCGGGTTGTCCAGCAACAGGTCGGCGCGCTTGCCACTGCGGCGCGGCAGACGCTCCTGCATGTCCCAGATCTCGCGGATCGGCATGGTGAAACGTTTGGGAATCGCAATGCGCTGGCACTGTTCGGCGATCAGCTCGTGGGCAGCTTCCTGCATGGCCGGGATCGGCGGCATGCCACGGTCCTGCAGACGCAGCACGCGCTTGGGCAGGGCCGGCCACAGCAGGGCGGCAAACAGGAACGCCGGCGTTACCGGTTTGTTCTGCTTGATGCGCAGGTCGGTGTTGACCAGCGCTTCACTGATCAGCGTGTGGGTGTATGTCGGGTTGTATTCCAGTGCCTCGGCGCTGGCCGGGAACAACGGGTCGAACAGTTGCAGGTCGACGAGCATTTCGAAGGTGTCGGCGGCATAACCCGAGAGGAACAGCTTCAGCACTTCTTCGAACAGGCGTGCCGAAGGGATTTCCCGCAGCATCGGCGCCAGTTCGCGAATCGGCGCGGCGGTGTGTTTCTCGATGCCGAAGTTCAGCTTGGCGGCAAACCGCACGGCGCGCAGCATGCGTACCGGATCTTCCTGGTAGCGCTGCGTCGGGTCACCGATCAGGCGGATCAGGTTGTTGCGAATGTCGTGTACGCCATTGGCGTAATCGAGAATGCGCTCGCTGACCGGGTCGTAATACAGGGCGTTGATGGTGAAGTCGCGGCGCTGCGCGTCTTCTTCCAGGGTGCCGTACACGTTGTCACGCAGGATGCGGCCGCTCTCGTTGCGGGAAGACTGATTGGTGTCTTCCTCATCATCGTTTTGCGGATGGCCTGCGCGGAACGTCGCGACCTCGATGATTTCGCGACCAAAGTGGATGTGCACCAACTTGAAGCGGCGGCCGATGATTCGCGCATTGCGAAACTCGGCACGCACCTGCTCCGGCGTGGCGCTGGTGGCGACGTCGAAATCCTTGGGCGTGATATTGAGCAGCATGTCACGTACGCAACCGCCCACCAGATAAGCCTGGTAGCCGGCGTTTTGCAAACGTTCGACGATGTTCACTGCATAACGGCTGAATTGAGCGCGCTGCAATGAATGCTGATTGCTGTTAAGCACTTCAGGCGTGCTGCGAATGTGTTGCGTACGACGCAAGGGGGAACGGAATGACTGGAACAACTTCTTCAGCATGGGATGCACTGTTTGAAGGAATGTTCGGCCATAACGAAGAATGACCGCATGATGGGCCGGGATTCTAGCATTTAGTCGAGGGATGGTGTAGGAACAAGCTGCAAGGCTTGCGCCAGACGCTTAAAGAAGGGTGTTCAGCGGTCAAATGCCGGAAACCACAAGGGGAGCCGAAGCTCCCCCAGAAGTAGTTGCGTGCTCTATTTTTATTATGGTTGCGGGCTTCTTGTTTTTGTTGATCGCCCTCGCCATGAAGCTTCACCTTCATGACACTCCCAATCGGGAGCCAAGAGCAAACGGATTGCTTTGGTCGCTGTGTTGCTGATCTACGATCCAACCAGTTCAGGCTCTGCCTTAGGGCAGTTTTTGTTGTTCTCGGCCTGGTTGCGGGGCAAGCCCCAAATGCAACGCCTCTCCAAAAGAATCAGTTAGCTGCGCCTCCGCCGTGTTGTTTTTGTTATGCGTGAGTCGATTCGTCTTATTTTTATTGTCTTGTACAAAGCTTGTTATTGTTTTTGTACTAAGCATATAGCAGGGTGCGTGCCAACTTTTGTACCACCCAGCAAAACCGGGGGTTTGAGCTGGTTTTGGCTTTTTGAAGGGCGAAAAAAAGCCGGGGCTTCGTTACCGTAAGCCCCGGCTTCTGTTACGTGAAAATGTCGCGGTAACAGTTTTTTCACATCTGAGGGTGTTACCTGTGGGAGCGCGCCATCAGCTTTCGCTGGCCACCCCGGTCTTGCGCCGTGGAATGCCCAGGCGTTGGCGGCGTTCCCACAGGCACTTGCGGCTCACCCCCAGCTTGCGTGCCAGTTCGGTCTCGGTCATATGGTCTTGGTGCTCAAGCACGAAGTGCTGGAAGTAGTCTTCCAGTGACAGATCTTCGGTCGGCTCATGGCTGGTATTGCTGCCACCGCCTTGTTGCGGGGCCAGGCCGATGAAATCGTCGTCTTCCAGGTCGCTCAGCTCGATATCGATACCCAGCAGCTCGGCAGAAATTTCCGGGCTCTCGGACAGAATCACCGCGCGTTCGACCGCGTTCTCCAGTTCGCGCACGTTACCCGGCCAGGAGTAATGCCGAATCGCCTGCTCGGCGTCGGCGGCAAACTTCAGGTCAGTACGGTTGATGCGCGCGCTTTGGCGCAGCAGGAACGCGTTGGCGATCTCGTTGACGTCGGCGCCACGCTCGCGCAAGGCCGGCAGCTTGAGGGCGATGACGTGCAGGCGGTAATACAGGTCTTCACGGAACTGGCCGATCTTGGCCAGGCTCTTGAGGTCACGGTGGGTCGCGGCGATCAGGCGCACATCGACCTTCTGTGATTGCACCGAGCCGACGCGGCGAATCTCGCCTTCCTGCAACACGCGCAGCAAGCGTGCCTGGGCTTCCAGGGGCAGTTCGCCAATTTCGTCGAGGAACAAGGTGCCGCCGTCCGCCGCTTCGACCAAACCTGCACGCCCGGCGCTGGCGCCGGTAAATGCGCCTTTCTCGTGGCCGAACAGTTCGGACTCGATCAGGGATTCGGGGATCGCCGCGCAGTTCACCGAAATCATCGGTGCCTTGGCACGCTTGGACAGGTTGTGCAGGGCGCGGGCCACCAGCTCTTTACCGGTGCCCGACTCGCCCTGGATCAATACATTGGAATCGGTCGGCGCCACTTTGCGGATCTTGCTGTACAGATCCTGCATGGGTGGGCAGGAGCCGATGATGCCGATCTCGCCGTTACTGTTGTCGACACCCGGCTTCTCGGCGGCCTTGCCGGCGGGGCGCTGCTCGGGCGCAGCAGTGCCGGCCGACTGACGGTCACGCAGGATGCGCGCCACGGCCTGGAGCATTTCGTCGTGATCGAAAGGCTTGGCGATGTAGTCCACCGCGCCCATCTTCATCGAGTCCACGGCCGAGCGCAGGCTGGCGTAACTGGTCATGATCAGCACAGGCGTGCCCTGGCCAAGCTTGATCAGCTCGGTACCCGGGGCGCCCGGCAGGCGCAGGTCGCTGACAATCAGGTCGAATGTGGGAATGCTGAAACGCTCCTGTGCTTCCTGCACCGAGCCGGCTTCGCTGACCTGGTACTGATTACGTTCAAGCAGGCGACGCAAGGCAGAGCGGATAATGGTTTCGTCTTCGACGATCAAAATGTGCGGCATTGATTCAATTCTCTCGACGGTCTCAGTTCACAGCGGACGTCGCTTCGACATGACGCGGCAAGGTCACCCGAATACGGGTGCCGCGTTGGCTTTCGGTGTCAGCCGGGCTGTCGATGGTGATTTGTCCATAATGCTCTTCAACGATGGAATAGACCAGTGCAAGGCCCAGACCGGTACCTTCACCCGGGTCCTTGGTGGTGAAGAAAGGTTCGAACAATCGGTCCATGATGTTCTGTGGAATACCGCTGCCTTCGTCCTCCACGATCAGGTCGACCGTGTGCTCGAAAGCCTCGCTCTTGACGCGTACCGCACTGCCGGCAGGCGTCGCGTCACGGGCGTTTGAAAGCAGGTTGATCAGCACCTGCGCCAAGCGTTGGGAGTCGCCGTCGACCCAATGGTCCGGGTCGCACAGGTTAAAAAACTGTACTTCGAAATTGCGCCGGTTCAAGGCCAGCAGCCCAATGGCATCCTGCGCCACTTCCGCCAGGCACACCGCTTCGTCCAGGTTCTGATGCGCGCCTGCATGGGCGAAGCTCATCAGCGACTGCACGATGCGCGACACGCGCTTGGTCTGCTCGAGGATCTGCCCGCTGATTTCGGTGATTTCAGCGTCTTCTTCGCGCTCCTCGCGCAGGTTTTGCGCCAGGCACGCGATACCGGTGATCGGGTTGCCGATTTCATGGGCCACGCCCGCCGCAAGGCGCCCAATGCTGGCCAGGCGCTCAGAGTGCACCAGCTTGTCTTCAAGCATCTGGGTTTCGGTCAGGTCTTCCACCAGCAGCACCAGGCCACTGTTACCCGGTGCCAGCGGCTCGTCGATCGCGGCTTTGTGCAGGTTGAGCCAGCGGGTCTGGCCGTCCAGCGCCAGGTGCTGTTTGTGCAAGTGCTCGTCGGGCAGGTTGATAAAACCTTGCAAGAGTTCTTTCCAGGGCTCGCCCAAGGTATTCAGGCGCGAACCCACAACACGTTGTGCGGCGATGCCGGTGAGTTCTTCCATGGCCTTGTTCCACATCAGGATCTCTTGATCCTTGGCCAGGGAACACACGCCCATCGGCAGTTCCTGCAGGGTCTGGCGATGGTAGCGGCGCAGGGCGTCGAGTTCGGCGGCAAGGCCGGTGAGGCGTGAGTGGTAGTCCTCCAGCCGGCTCTCGATGAAATGGATGTCTTCGGTCACGTAGTTTTCGCCGCCGGCCTTGTAGGGCAAGAAGGTTTCCACCATGTCCTGGGACACGCTCGGGCCCATCAGGCCGGACAGGTTGGCCTCAATGCGGTCGCGCAAACGGCGCAGGGCATACGGGCGGCGCTCGTCAAACGGCAGGTAAAGGTCGCGCAGCGCCTGCTCGACTTCCTTTTGCGCAGCCTTGGCGCCTAACGGCTTGGCCAACTGGGTGGCGAACTCCTGCGGCGAGGCGGCGTGCAGCTCGCGGCGTTGCGGGCGGCGCACGTTGTCCACCGCGCAGGCTTCGGCGGCGCTGGTTTCTTCGGGGCTGGCGTTGGTGAACAGCGAGATCAGGGTAAACATCAGCACGTTGGCGGCCAAGGAGGCGATCGCCGCCATGTGCCAACTGGTGTCATCCAGCACGTAGATCATGTTCAGCAGCGGAATGTAGAAACCCTGCAGGTTGCCGACCAGCGGCAGCAGCATGGTGACGATCCACACCAGAATGCCCGCCAGTAACCCGGCGATAAAACCGCGACGGTTGGCGGTCGGCCAGTACAGCACCGACAACACCCCCGGCAGGAACTGCAAGGTGGCGACGAACGCGACGATGCCGAGGTTGGCCAGGTCCTGCCCGGCGCCCAACAGGAGGTAGAAGCCATAGCCCGCCATGATGATGGCGACGATCAGCGCGCGGCGCGTCCATTTCAGCCAGCGGTAGATATTGCCTTCGGCCGGTGGCTGGTACAGCGGCAGCACCAGGTGATTGAGTGCCATGCCCGACAACGCCAGGGTGGTAACGATGATCAAGCCGCTGGCGGCCGACAACCCGCCGACATAAGCCAGCATGGCCAGCGCCGGGCTGTTGGCCGCAATGCCGATACCGAGGGTGAAGTATTCGGGGTTGGTAGTGGCGCCGAGCTTGAGGCCGGCCCACAGGATCAGCGGCACCGCCAGGCTCATCAGCAGCAGGAATAACGGCAAACCCCAGCTGGCGCTGACCAGTGAGCGCGGGTTGAGGTTCTCGGTGAAGGTCATGTGGTACATGTGCGGCATCACGATGGCCGAGGCAAAGAACACCAGCAGCAGCGTGCGCCATGGGCCTTCCTGCAACGGCGTGTGCAAAGCGGCGAGGGCGGTCTGGTTTTGCAGCAACCACAACTCCAACTGTTGCGGCCCGTCGAATACGCCATACAGCGCATAGAGGCCGACACCGCCGATGGCGATCAGCTTGATCACCGACTCGAAGGCAATCGCAAACACCAGACCTTCATGTTTCTCGCGGGTGGCGATATGGCGTGAGCCGAAGAAAATCGTGAACAGCGTGATCAGTGCGCAAAAAGCCAGGGCAACGCGGTGCTGCACCGGTTCGCGGGTGAGGATGCTGATGGAGTCGGCCACGGCCTGGATCTGCAGGGCCAGCAACGGCAGCACGCCGATCAGCATGAAGATCGTGGTCAGCGCGCCGGCCCAGGTGCTGCGAAAGCGAAAGGCAAACAAGTCCGCCAGGGACGATAGCTGATAGGTGCGGGTGATTTTCAGGATCGGGTACAGCAACACCGGCGCCAGCAGGAACGCGCCGGACACGCCCAGGTAACTGGACAGGAAGCCGTAGCCATACTGATAGGCCAGCCCTACGGTGCCATAAAATGCCCAGGCGCTGGCGTAGACGCCCAGAGACAAGGTGTAGGTCAACGGATGGCGAATGATCGCCCGCGGAATCATTCCGCGCTCACTGATCCAGGCCACCCCGAACAACGCGGCCAGGTAGGCGGCGCTGATCAGCAGCATCTGGGTGAGGCTAAAGCTCATCGGCATCTTTTTGGCTCTGCAGGATGAAAGTCACGACGATCAGGATCAACCACAGCAGATAAGGGCGATACCAGGCGCCCGTGGCGTCGATCCACCAATCCATGATGGCCGGGGAAAACAGGTAGATCCCGACGACCAGCAGCAGGACCAATCGATAGATGTACATGTTGGCCTCTGATTAAAAAACTGCCGCGATGGTAACGGATGCTTGGCAAGCTGCAAGCGCCTTCAACTCAATTGCGCTTCGGCCAGCGTGAGTGTGCGCGGGATCAGGCCAGCATCCCAGTGTGCAATGCCCCAATCCAGCAGTTCCCGTGGGCTGGCGTGCAGCAGTTCACTGCCGGGTTGCTGGCCGAGGGCGCGCAACGCCCTCAATAGCAAAGGCGTGGCCTGGTCGGGTGTCAATGGCGGTGAACGGTAGGATTTGCCCAGCTTGTTGCCGTCCGGCTGGGTGATCAGCGGCACGTGCAGGTAGCGCGGTTGGCGCAGGCCCAGCAGTTCCTGCAGGTACAACTGGCGCGGTGTGGAATCGAGCAGGTCGGCGCCGCGCACGATGTCGGTGACACCTTGCCAGGCATCGTCGAGCACCA
This sequence comes from Pseudomonas onubensis, assembly GCF_965653655.1. Taxonomy (NCBI): domain Bacteria; kingdom Pseudomonadati; phylum Pseudomonadota; class Gammaproteobacteria; order Pseudomonadales; family Pseudomonadaceae; genus Pseudomonas; species Pseudomonas onubensis. The sequence goes on from NZ_CBFHAZ010000087.1 coordinate 7,673, forward strand.
CCGCCAGTTGATAGGCGTACAGGCCATCGCGACGGCGGATGATGAAGTCGCCCACATCACGGCCCAGGTGCTGTCGGAATTCGCCTTGCACGCGGTCGGTGAAGTGATACTCCAGCTCCGGAACGCGCAAGCGGATCGCCGCCTCTTGCTGAGCATGCCCGAGGTTGCGGCACAGGCCTGGATAGATGCCGTGGTAGGGCTCCAATTGTTTACGCGAGCAGGTACAGGCGTAAGCCAGGCCGTGGTTGAACATGTCGTTCAAGACTTTGGCGTAGGCATCATGCCGCTCGCTTTGTCGGACCAGTTCCCCATCCCACTCGAAGCCATAGCTCTCGAGGGCGTGCAGGATCGCCGCCTGGGCGCCGGGTTCTTCACGGGGTGGGTCGAGGTCTTCCATGCGCATCAGCCAGCGGCCTTTATTGGCGCGGGCATCGAGGTAGGAGGCGAGGGCGGCAACCAGTGAACCGAAGTGCAGGTGGCCGCTGGGCGTAGGGGCGAAACGCCCGATGTAGGTAGAGGCTGTCATGGGCCGGATACTACTGGAAAATCGCTGAACGCCAGAAACAAAAATGGGGCGTTTGCACGCCCCATTTTTTGTTTTTTGCATTCAGCCCGGCGGGATTACTTGCCGACCTGTTTTTCCTTGATTTCAGCCAAGGTCTTGCAGTCTACGCACAGGTCCGCGGTTGGGCGGGCTTCCAGGCGGCGAATACCAATCTCGACGCCGCAGGATTCGCACCAGCCGTATTCCTCGTCTTCGATCAGTTGCAGCGTTTTGTCAATTTTCTTGATCAGCTTGCGTTCACGATCACGGGCGCGCAGTTCGAGGGCGAATTCCTCTTCCTGGCTGGCACGATCTGCCGGGTCCGGGAAGTTGGCGGCTTCGTCCTTCATGTGGTCAACGGTACGGTCGACCTCTTGCATCAAGTCCTGCTTCCACTTTTTCAGGATCTCGGTGAAGTGCTGGCGCATGGGCTTGCCCATGTACTCCTCACCCTTCGCTTCGACATAAGGTGTGAAGCTACTGAGGCTCTGCTGCTGTTGCTTTGCTTGGGTGGACATGAATAGACCGCCTCTCACTCTTCTAATCCATTGCGCAGGATTGCAACGTCACCGACACCTGCCGGCCCTGCGGCTGCAAGCGGGCGAACTTACCAGATAGATTCGGGGTGCGCCACTCCCGGTTGTCGAGGCCCAACGTGGCCGGCTTGTAAACCGTCATAGCCCGCCATGGCTGGGTATAGCCTGTCTCGAATGTAGATTTTAGTCGTTTTGCCGGCGTTTGCTCGGTTCATCACGGACGACCGAGCAGGCAATAGAACATGTTTTACCGCGCGGGTTCGGTAGAATCCGAATTTTGTCCTCACCGTCTAAGGAAGGCTAATGGCCCAGCCCTACAGTGCGCGCAGTCGCGCCATCGAACCTTTTCACGTCATGGCGCTGCTGGCGCGAGCCAATGAACTGCAGGCGGCTGGCCATGATGTTATCCACCTGGAAATCGGCGAGCCGGACTTCACCACGGCCGAGCCGATTATCCAGGCCGGCCAGGCCGCGCTGGCCAACGGCAAGACGCGCTATACAGCGGCCCGTGGGCTGCCCGAGCTGCGCCAGGCCATCAGTGGTTTTTACCAGCAGCGCTATGGCCTGAGCATCGACCCTGAGCGCATTCTGATCACGCCCGGTGGCTCTGGCGCGTTGCTGCTGGCCAGCAGCCTGCTGGTCGATCCGGGCAAGCATTGGTTATTGGCGGACCCAGGCTACCCGTGCAACCGACATTTCCTGCGCCTGGTGGAAGGCGCTGCGCAGCTGGTGCCGGTTGGCCCGGACGTGCGCTACCAGTTGACCGCCGAGCTGGTGGCCAAACACTGGAATGCAGACAGCGTGGGCGCGCTGGTGGCCTCGCCGGCCAACCCGACCGGTACCATTCTGACCCGTGAGGAACTGGCGGGGTTGTCGAGTGCCATCAAGGCGCGTAACGGCCATTTGGTGGTGGACGAGATCTATCACGGCCTCACCTATGGCACCGATGCCGCCAGCGTGCTGGAAGTCGACGACGATGCCTTCGTCCTAAATAGTTTTTCGAAGTATTTCGGCATGACCGGCTGGCGACTCGGCTGGCTGGTGGCGCCACCGGCGGCGGTGGGCGAATTGGAGAAGTTGGCGCAAAACCTCTACATCAGCGCGCCGAGCATGGCCCAGTACGCCGCGCTGGCGTGTTTCACCGAGCAAACCCTGAGCATTCTGGAAGTGCGCCGCGCCGAGTTCGGGCGCCGTCGCGACTTCCTGCTGCCGGCCTTGCGCGAGTTGGGTTTCGGCATCGCCGTAGAGCCCGAAGGCGCGTTCTACTTGTACGCCGATATCAGCGCGTTCGGCGGTGATGCCTTCGCGTTTTGCCGCCATTTCCTTGAAACCGAACATGTGGCGTTTACGCCGGGCCTGGATTTTGGTCGTTATCAGGCCAGCCATCATGTGCGTTTTGCCTACACGCAAAACCTTGATCGGCTACAGGAAGCGGTGGAACGTATCGCCCGTGGCTTGCGGAGCTGGCAAGGCTGATGCGTTTTAATCCTCCCCTCGAAGAAGGGCGGCTGATCCGCCGCTACAAGCGCTTTCTCACCGATATCGAAACGCAGACCGGCGAGTTGCTGACCATTCACTGCCCCAACACCGGCTCGATGCTCAATTGCATGGTGGAGGGCGGCCAGGTCTGGTTCAGTCGCTCCACAGACCCCAAGCGCAAGTTGCCGGGCACCTGGGAAATTGCCGAAACGCCCCAAGGCCGGCTGGCGTGCGTTAACACCGCGCGTGCCAACCCACTGGTGGAGGAAGCGTTGCGGGCCGGAGTGATCACTGAACTCGACGGCTTTACCGCCTTGAAGCGCGAAGTACCTTACGGTCAGGAAAAAAGCCGTATCGATTTTCGCCTGGAGTACCCACAAGGCGCGGCGTATGTGGAGGTCAAGAGCGTGACCCTGGGTTTTGATGGCTCGCCGGTGGCAGCGTTTCCCGACGCGGTGACCCAGCGTGGCGCCAAGCATTTGCGCGAGCTGGCACACCTGGCGCGTGAGGGTGTGCGTGCGGTGCAGTTGTATTGCGTGAACTTGTCGGGGATCGACGCTGTACGCCCGGCGGTAGAAATCGATGCGGGTTATGCCGCTGCGCTGCGCGAGGCCAAGGCGGCCGGTGTGGAAGTGTTGGCGTATGGTGCGCGGGTCACGCCGCAGGAAATTTATCTCGACCGGCGCCTGAATGTGTTGATCGGCGACTAGAGTTGCACCCACAGGCCTTGCGCGTCTTCACGGCCGGGCAGGGGTTTAAGGCTTTGGCCTGCGCACGGCCCGGCGATGCATTCGCCGCTTTCGATTAAGAACAGCGCGCCGTGGGTGGCGCACTGGATCAGGCTGGCGCTGCTGTCCAGAAACTGGTCTGGCTGCCATTCCAGTGGGATGCCGCGATGGGGGCAGCGGTTGAGGTAAAAGTAGGCCACGCCTTCACGGCGCACGGCCAACACTTTGCAACCGTCTATTTCAAAACCACGGCTGCTGTTGGGCGCGAGGGCATCTGAGGGGCAGAGAAACTTCATAACAATCCTTAAGTGCCTTGACGTTCAAATGCAAACAATTATCAAATGCTGGCTTCGCCCGTTAGCTGGTTGGGTGCTCTGTACGATGCCAGACAGGGTTTATCTGTCACATCCATGAGTGCTTGAGTGGCCCCGCCCCTGGAAGGAAACCCTGTTATGCGCCTGAGTACCAGCGCTATTGCGCTTGTTGCCTCACTGCTGGTCAACCACGGGGCGCAAGCCTCTGAACTGCCACAACGCTGGGTCAGTGCCGGTGGGGCGCTATCGGAATGGGTGACGGCGCTGGGCGGTGAGTCAAAGCTGGTGGGGGTGGATACCACCAGCCAGCATCCAGCATCGCTCAAGGCGTTGCCGAGCATCGGTTATCAGCGCCAATTGTCGGCAGAAGGGATTTTGAGCCTGCGCCCGCAAGTGTTGGTAGGTACCGAAGAAATGGGCCCACCGCCGGTACTGGCGCAGATTCGCGGCGCCGGCGTGCAGGTGGAGATGTTCTCGGCAGAACCGGATTTGCCGACCTTGAAAGGCAACCTTCAGCACCTGGGCAAGCTGTTGGGTGATGAAACCAAGGCCAACGAATTGTTTGCTGGATATGAACAGAAGCTGGATCAGCAGCAAGCCTGGGTCGCCAAGGCCCAGGCCACGCAAAAGGCGCCGGGTGTGCTGCTATTGCTTGGGCATGCAGGTGGTAAGCCGCTGATTGCGGGCAAGGACACGGCCGCCGATTGGATGTTGCAACAGGCGGGCGGGCATAACCTGGCGACCCACACGGGCTATAAGCCCTTTTCGGTGGAGTCGCTGGCCGGGCTGAGCCCTGATGTACTGGTGTTTGCTGATCGCGCCCTCACTGGTGATGCGGCGCGGGCGGCCTTGTTCAAGGAAAATCCGATTCTGGCATCTACCCCGGCCGCCAAGAATGGCCGCGTGTTTGAGCTGGACCCGACTCTGCTGGTCGGCGGGCTCGGGCCGCGCCTGCCGCAAAGCCTGGTGCAATTGTCTGCCGGGTTTTATCCGTCCCAGGCTAAACCTGCCCAATGACGACTCTGGTTAAACCGAAAACGTTGTTTATCGGGCTGGCGCTGTTATGCCTTTTGGCAACCTGGCTTTCATTGGCCTTGGGGCCGGTCAGCCTGCCGTTGCTGGATACGCTCAAGGCCGCCTTGCGCCTGATGGGCGTACCGATTGAAGCACAGGGCCTGGAGCAGGCCGAATTGATCCTCGGGCAGATTCGTTTGCCGCGAACCTTGCTCGGCTTGGCCGTGGGCGGCGTGCTGGCCTTGTCGGGCGTGGCGATGCAGGGTTTGTTTCGTAACCCGTTGGCCGACCCGGGGTTGGTCGGTGTGTCCAGCGGCGCGGCGCTGGGTGCGGCGATTGCGATCGTGGGCGGCTCATTGTTTGGCGGCCTGCCGGATGCGTTCGGGCCCTATCTGTTGTCATTGTGTGCGTTTCTGGGCGGTTTGGGAGTCACTGCGCTGGTTTATCGGCTGGGGCGGCGCAACGGCCAGACCAATGTCGCGACGATGCTGCTGGCAGGTATCGCGCTTACTGCTCTCGCCAGTTCGGCGGTGGGGCTGTTTACCTATCTGGCCGATGACGCCACCTTGCGCACCCTGACATTCTGGAACTTGGGCAGCCTCAATGGCGCCAGCTATTCGCGGTTGTGGCCATTGCTGCTGGTGAGCGCCGGTGTGGCGCTGTGGTTGCCGCGCCGTGCAAAAGCCTTGAATGCATTGTTACTGGGTGAGTCCGAGGCCAATCATCTTGGGATTGATGTGGAAGGGCTCAAGCGTGAACTGGTGTTCTGCACTGCATTGGGTGTGGGCGCGGCGGTAGCGGCGGCGGGCATGATCGGGTTTGTCGGGTTGGTTGTGCCGCATCTGGTGCGCTTGTTGGCCGGGCCGGATCATCGAGTGCTGTTGCCGGCGTCTGTGCTCGCGGGCGCAAGCCTGTTGCTGTTTGCTGACCTGGTGGCGCGGCTGGCGCTGGCGCCGGCTGAGCTGCCGATCGGCATCGTCACGGCCTTTATCGGCGCGCCGTTTTTTCTTTATTTGTTGTTGCGAGGGCGTGCGTGATGCTGCGAGCAGAAGCGTTGCAGATCCGGCGTGGCGATAAAACCGTGCTGGCCGACGTCACACTGGACGTGTTGCCGGGTGAGGTGCTCGGTGTGCTTGGCCCTAATGGAGCAGGCAAGAGCACGCTGCTCGGTGCGTTGTGCGGCGAGCTGAAGCCGGATCAGGGCAAGGTGTGGCTGGATCAGCAAGCCTTGACGGACTGGAGCGGGCCGCAACGTGCGCAACGCCTGGCGGTGTTGCCGCAGACCTCCACGCTGGATTTCGCATTCCGTGTCGAGGAGGTTGTAGGCATGGGCCGCTTGCCCCATCAGACCGGACGCGTGCGTGATGACGAAATCATCGAGGCAGCGCTGCACGCGGCAGATGTGGGCCACTTAAGCGGCCGCAGCTACTTGGCGCTGTCGGGGGGCGAACGCCAGCGTGTGCATCTGGCGCGGGTGCTGGCGCAGTTATGGCCGGGGGAGGCCGGGCAGACGCTGCTGCTGGATGAGCCGACGTCGATGCTCGATCCCTTGCACCAGCACACGACCCTGCAGGCCATACGTACCTTTGCTGACCGCGGCGCTGCGGTGCTGGTGATTCTGCATGACCTGAACCTGGCAGCGCGTTACTGCGACCGGATTCTATTACTGGAGCAGGGGCGCCCACATGCGTTGGACACGCCGGCGCAGGTGATGCGGCCTGAGCCACTTAAAGCTGTGTTTGGTTTGGATGTGTTGGTGCAGCCACACCCGGAGCGTGGGCATCCGTTGATCATTGCGCGCTGAATCGGCTTTTTTATAGGTAAAAAAAGACCCGGCAAAAGCCGGGTCAAATAACCGTGATTAGCCTGATGAGGAGATAATCTGAGAGTCCGAACCAATGGTCTTTCAGTTATCGGCTGATCTCGCGACCAGTTGTGATAATCATAACGATTCTCATTTGAGAGTCAACATTTGTTTTTCAACAACCTGCCGTTTTTCTCAAACGTGCGTTCGAACTGCCCGTAAACATTGGTAATTGTCGCAAAGCTAATTCTTCTGACGCGCTGAAATGGCCTCCAGCTGGCGGTTCAATGCCTCCTTGCGTTCCGTCGGGATGTCATTCCAATGCACGCCCATCAAGGCACCTTCGATTGCATACAGCAGCACTTTCGAGGCCCGAAAGCCGCGCGTGCGCACGGCTCGGTAGGCATCGACAGCTCCCAGGCGACGTAAGTCGGACGCGCTGTGGATGCCCACCGCATGCAGCCACTGCGCCGACGTCTTGCCCAGGTTTTTCAGGTGTTGCAGCTCATCGTTCATCAAGCCTCCTTGCGACGGCCGAATGGTGCGGTGGGTATCGTGACCAGGCAAGCCTGAAAAGGAGTGTAGCGCTCAGTAGGAAAAGCGTGGTTCTTTGGCTAGGAACGGCTGAAAAGCTTATAAGAATTTTTGAGGGTAATGCCGACAAGCAGGCAGGAGGCGCCCGCTACGCTTGAGGCGTAGCTGGGGCCCGAAAGATCAGGTTACTTCGTGCGGTAGCGCAGGCGAGTACCGAAATTGACCGACATGAGGATCTCGTCAGCCGTCAGTTCGGGGGAGAAGTAGGTGCCGGAAATCTGTGCATGGGCCAGGCTGGCGCCTTCCAGTGAGCACTCGCGCAGGTCCAGGCCGCGCAGGTCGGCAGAGCGGAAGTAGGCATCGGTGAAATCCACGCCCGTGGCGTTCAGCTCACGCAGGTCCAACCCACGGAAGTCGCCACCACGCATGTCGATGGTGCCGTCTTTGGGACGCTCCTGGTTAAAGCCTCGGATGTCGTCTTTATGCAGGAGTGCGTAGAGCGGAGTATCAAGAAGCTTGGGCTGACTCATGACGGCGACTCCTGTTGGAATTATGACGCCATTATAGTGCCACTATTGCTCGGTCGTGCACCGAAGATCGGTGACACGACCAAGAAATATTTCTTACAGGCCAGGCAGGCGCTGACGAATGTGCGCCACCAGCGCATCGAGTGTGCCGCTCTCGTTGGTTTCCACGCGTTTGCTCAGCAGCAGCTCTTCGGCGGTCAACGGGTCACGGTTGGCCTGTTGCTCTTCGATAATCGTGAGCGTCGCGTCGGAAGGATCGTTTTTATCCGCCTGACGTTGCGCCAGCCAGCTGGCGATAACGGCTTGCGGTGCGTTGCAATCAAGGATCAGGAAGGGCGCGCCGGTGGCCTCGGCAATCTTGGCGGCGGCGTTGCGTTGTGCGCTTTTCAGGAAGGTCGCATCCAGCACCACCGGGTAGCCTGCACGCAAGACGGTATCGGCAATTTCGTACAGGCGAGCGTAGGTGGCGGCGCTGGCTTCGGCAGCGTAGATACCGGCTTGCGGGGTGTTCTCGACTTTCTGTTCGCCAAACAGGCGTTTGCGTTCCACGTCCGAACGCAGGCGTACGGCGCCCAAGGCTTCCACCAGGCGCATCGCCACGTGGCTTTTACCGACGGCCGAAACACCGTGGGTTATCGCCAGGAAGCGCGACGGAATGGTGCTGTAGCTTTCCGCCAGGTTCGCATAGTTGCGGTATTGGCGCAGGGTGGTGGCGCGTTGCACCGGGCTGGCCTCGCTTGGCATGCTGAACAACGACACCTTGGCGCGCACCAGTGCACGGTAGGCTTTATAGAAGTTCAGCACTTCCAGGCCCTGGTAGTCGCCGGTCAGTTCCAGGTATTGGCTGATAAAGCGGCGTGCCAGGGATTTGAGGCCACGGTCTTCCAGGTCCATCACCAGGAAGGCCGTGTCGGCATATACGTCGGTGAAGCGGAACGGCTCGTTGAACTCGATGCAGTCGAAGATCACGACCTGGCCATTGATCAAGGTGGCGTTCCCCAGGTGGATATCACCGTGACATTCGCGGGTGAAGCCTTCGAGCTTGCGCTGGGCCAGCAGTGGCTTTAGGCGTTCGAAGCTGGCTTCGGCCCAGGCTTGCAGGGCTTCGAGCTGGGCCAGGTCGGCCTTGTCGCTGAGGAACGGGCGGATCTGGTCGAAGTTCTGCCGAACGGGCGCCATCGCTTCATCTGGCGTGCCGGCGGGGTGCTCTTGCGGCACTTTCGGGGCGCTGAGGTGGAAGTGCGCAATCTGCTTGGCCATATCATCAATGTGCGCGCTGGTGACCTCGCCATTGGCTTGCAGGGTGCTGAGCAGTTGGCTCTGCGGGAATTGGCGCATTTTCAGCGCGTATTCGATGACCTGGCCATCGCCGCCCAATTGCGGCGCTTCGGCGCTGCCGGTGATTGGCAACACGTCAAGATACAAATCTTCCGTCAGGCGCTGGTTAAGCCGCAGCTCTTCGCGGCAGAAGTGGCCGCGGTCGTCCAGTTGGGTGAAATCCAGAAAACCGAAGTTCATCGGCTTCTTCAACTTATAAGCATAGGGGCCGGTCAGTATGACCCAGGAAATATGCGTCTCAATGACTTGAAACGCTTCAACCGGGTGGGGGTACAAAGCCGGGTTCTGCAGGGCAGCGATCAGGGACTGGCTCACGGGCGATCCTTCAAAGTCTGGGGGAAATCATGGCCGGCATTATGGCGGTTACAGTCGGTCGTGCAAACCGCTGTCCGGCTCATGTTGATCCTCAATAAAGTGCGTATAATCCGCCGCCATGACTCGAACCCGATCTCCCCGTTCCCGTAAAAAACCTCCTTCACGCGGCCTGCGCCCGTGGCTGGGCTGGGCTATCAAGCTAAGCCTGGTAGGCCTTGTGGTGCTCGCAGGCTTCGCGGTGTACCTCGACGCCGTGGTGCAGGAGAAATTCTCCGGCAAGCGCTGGACCATCCCGGCCAAGGTATACGCACGCCCGCTGGAATTGTTCACCGGCCAGAAGCTGAGCAAGGAAGACTTCCTTACCGAACTCGACGCCTTGGGCTATCGCCGCGAACCCGTGAGCAATGGCCCCGGCGCCGCAGCGGTCAGCGGCAATACCGTTGATTTGAATACCCGTGGCTTCCAGTTCTATGAAGGCCTGGAGAAAGCCCAGCCGGTGCGCGTGCGCTTCTCTGGCGATTACGTTGCCGAGCTGTCGTCGCTCAATGGCTCCAAGTTGCCGGTGGTGCGCCTGGAACCGCTGTTGATCGGCGGTATTTACCCCAAGAACCTCGAAGACCGCATCCTGATCAAGCTCGATCAGGTGCCGCCGTACCTGCTCGATACGCTGATCGCCGTGGAAGACCGCGATTTCTACAGCCACTGGGGCGTGTCACCCAAGTCGATTGCCCGTGCTATCTGGGTCAATACGTCCGGCGGCAAGATGACCCAGGGCGGCAGTACGCTTACGCAACAATTGGTCAAGAACTTCTACCTGACCAACGAGCGCAGCCTCACCCGTAAACTCACCGAAGCCATGATGGCCATGCTGCTGGAGCTGCATTACAGCAAGCAGGAGATTCTCGAGGCGTACCTCAACGAGGTCTTCGTCGGCCAGGATGGGCAGCGCGCGGTGCATGGTTTCGGCTTGGCCAGCCAGTTCTTCTTTGGCCAGCCCTTGTCCGAATTGAAATTGCATCAAGTTGCGTTGCTGGTGGGGATGGTCAAGGGGCCATCCTATTACAACCCGCGCCGCAACCCGGAACGTGCGCTTGAACGCCGTAACCTGGTGCTGGATGTACTCGAACAGCAGGGCGTAGCCACCGCTGAACAAGTCGCGGCGGCGAAAAAAATGCCACTGGGTGTGACCACGCGCGGCAAGCTGGCCGACAGTTCATTCCCGGGCTTTATCGACTTGGTCAAACGCCAGTTGCGTGAAGACTATCGCGACGAAGACTTGACCGAAGAAGGCCTGCGGATCTTCACCAGCTTTGACCCGATCCTGCAGATGAAGGCCGAAGCATCGGTCAACGATACCTTCAAGCGCCTGACCGGCCGTAAAGGTTCGGATGAAGTCGAAGCAGCCATGGTCGTGACCAACCCGGAAACCGGTGAAGTGCAGGCCATGATTGGCAGCCGCCAGGCCAGTTTTGCCGGTTTTAACCGTGCGCTGGATGCGGTGCGGCCGATCGGTTCGCTGGTCAAGCCGGCGGTCTACCTCACGGCCCTGGAAAAACCGAGCAAATACACGCTAACCAGTTGGCTGTCGGATGACCCGCTGTCGGTCAAAGGGGCGGATGGCCAGGTGTGGACGCCGCAGAACTTTGATCGTCGCTCCCACGGCACTGTGTTCCTGTACCAGGGCCTGGCGCATTCCTACAACATCTCCACCTCGCGCCTTGGGCTTGAAGTGGGTGTGCCGAATGTGCTGAAAACCCTGGGTCGACTGGGCATCACCCGTGAGTTCCCGGCGTTCCCATCGATGCTGTTGGGCGCTGGCGCCATGACCCCGATGGAAGTGGCGACGATGTACCAGACCCTCGCCAACGGTGGCTTCAACACCCCGATGCGCGGTATTCGCAGTGTGCTGACCGCCGATGGCGAACCGCTCAAGCGTTATCCGTTCCAGATCCAGCAGCGCTTTGACGCGGGCTCCATCTACCTGATCCAGAACGCCATGCAGCGCGTAATGCGTGAAGGCACCGGGCGTTCGGTCTATAGCGTGCTGCCGTCGAACCTGACGCTGGCGGGCAAGACCGGCACCAGTAACGACTCGCGTGACAGCTGGTTCGCAGGCTTCGGCCAGGATGTGCTGGCCGTGGTGTGGTTGGGTCGCGACGATAACGGCAAAACCCCGTTCACCGGTGCCACCGGTGCGCTGCAGGTGTGGACCAGTTTCATGCGCAAGGCCGACCCGTTGCCGCTGAACATGCCGCAGCCGGACAACATCGTTCAGGCCTGGATTGATCCGCACACGGGGCAGGGCTCCGATGCCAACTGTCCGGGCGCGGTACAGATGCCGTATATTCGCGGCAGCGAGCCACCAGCTGGTGCTGCGTGCGGTGGCAGTGCCCCCGCTGACGCGGATTCGGTGATGGATTGGGTCAAGGGCTGGATGCATTAAGCAAAGAGGGTTTCAAGTGAACAAGTTGTGGATTCCAGCTATTACCGCCCTGGTTATGCTCGGTGGTTGCTCCAGCGTGCAGCGCGGTTCGATTCCCGTGGTGGACTCAAGCACGAACGTTTCCAATAACGACCGTATCTCGGCCACTGGCGGTTTCCGTCAGACCGTGGTCAAGCGTCCTGCCCAAGCCACGCCTCAGGCCATACCGCAGGATTCGGGCGTGGTGGTGATGGTGCCGGGCGGCGGCGCCGCGACGTCGGCGCCGATCAGTGCCGAGCCTTGGACCCCAGGGCCAAGCACTTCGGGCCCGGTTAACGCCGCACCGATCCAGACGGCGCCGATCAACCAGGGCACCTACAACATGCCACCATCGACGCCGAGCGGTATTCCGTCGTCGTCTAACACGGGTGGCCTGTCGGCTGACGAGCAACTGGACGGGCCGGTGCTGGCTTTGCTGACCACCGCCCAGCAGCAACAGTCGGGTGGTGACCTCAACGGTGCATCGTCGAGCCTTGAGCGCGCCCAGCGTGTGGCGCCGCGCGAGCCGCAAGTGCTGTATCGCCTGGCCCAGGTGCGCATGGCCCAGGGCGACGCGCCGCAAGCCGAGCAATTCGCCCGTCGCGGCCTGACCCTGGCCAACGGTCGGCCCGACCTGCAAGCCAACCTGTGGGCTTTGATTGGTGACGCGCGTGCCGCACAAGGCGACGCCGCCGGTGCTGCCCAGGCGCGGCAAAAAGCCAAGGTCAGCCTCTGATGGATGCACGGTTTCCGGCAATTGCCGAACAGCTGTTGCTGATTGAGCGTGAGTTACGCGTGCAGGGTTGGTGGGACGAAGTGCCCCCCAGCGCTGAAGCGCTTGGCAGCGTCGAGCCGTTTTCGGTGGACACGCTGGACTTTCACCAGTGGCTGCAATGGATCTTCCTGGTGCGCATGAAGCAGATCCTCGAGCAGGACCTGCCATTGCCCAATGCATCGGGGATCCTCGAGATGGCGGAGATGGTTTACGCCGATCGCCCGCTTGAAAGCATTGGCTTGCGCAATGCGCTGAAAAAGTTCGACCAATTGATCGTCGACGCTCGTTAATTGCCTGACTGCCGGGTTTTTCGGCAGTCTTGCGCACATTTCTACCGCTTGACGACATTCAGGCGAGTTTTATCCCTCCTCAAACCCCTTTAATCTTCGTTCTCATGCGCTTAGTTGGAAAAAAGCGCAATTATTGCTTGACTTGAGGGGGCTGAAACAGAAGAATCCAAAGTCCGCTGTATCGGGACTGCCAGAAGCAGGCCCGCTCAGCAGATCATGAGGCGCATATCCGCGCCGACCTGTAACACCCGCAACGCGTTACCTCGCGCTGGGTGGGAAAAGCCCGCAACACTTGGGACGATCCCAATACTTGCTCAGTCAGTGCTGACGTAGTCGGCGACCACCGTCGCTCATGCTCTGTTGAGAAGTAAACCTATTAAGACCCGTCGGTTTTTAACGGACGGTATTCTGGCGTTTTAGAGGTGAACAACGTGGAGCTTTTATCTGGCGGTGAGATGCTCGTCCGCTTTTTGCGTGACGAAGGCGTCGACTATATCTACGGGTACCCAGGTGGTGCTCTGCTGCATGTTTACGACGCACTGTTCAAGGAACCGGCTGTTACCCACATCCTGGTTCGCCACGAACAGGCCGCGACCCATATGGCTGACGGCTATGCCCGTGCCACCGGTAAAGCCGGTGTGGTACTGGTAACGTCCGGCCCAGGCGCAACCAATGCCATTACTGGCATCGCGACTGCCTATATGGACTCCATCCCGATGGTGATCATTTCTGGCCAAGTGCCTAGCACTATGGTCGGTACCGATGCATTCCAGGAAACCGACATGATCGGTATCTCCCGGCCGATCGTGAAACACAGCTTCATGATCAAGCATGCGTCGGAAATCCCGGAAGTCATGAAAAAGGCCTTCTACCTCGCGCAGTCCGGTCGCCCGGGTCCTGTGGTGGTTGATATCCCGAAAGACATGACCAACCCGGCCGAAAAATTCGAATACGTCTTCCCCAAGAAAGCCAAGCTGCGTTCCTACAGCCCGGCCGTACGTGGGCATTCGGGGCAAATCCGCAAGGCAGCAGAAATGCTCTTGGCGGCCAAGCGCCCAGTGATGTATTCCGGCGGCGGCGTGATTCTGGGCGGCGGTTCTGCACCCTTGACCGAGCTGGCCAAGCTGCTCAACCTGCCGGTGACCAACACCTTGATGGGCCTCGGCGCATTCCCGGGCACGGACCGTCAGTTCGTCGGCATGCTCGGCATGCACGGCAGCTACACCGCCAACCTGGCCATGCACCACGCCGACGTAATCCTGGCGGTGGGCGCGCGGTTTGATGACCGTGTGATCAACGGTCCGAGCAAGTTTTGCCCGAATGCCAAGATCATCCACATCGACATCGACCCGGCGTCCATCTCCAAGACCATCAAGGCCGACGTGCCGATCGTGGGTCCGGTGGAAAGTGTGCTGACCGAAATGGTTGCGGCGCTCAAGGACATCGGCGAAACGCCGAACAAGGAATCGGTTGCCAGCTGGTGGAAGCAGATCGACGAATGGCGCGGTGACCGCGGCCTGTTCCCTTACGACAAGGGCGACGGCAGCATCATCAAGCCACAAACCGTGATCGAAACCCTGTGCGAAGTGACCAAGGGCGACGCCTTTGTGACCTCCGACGTGGGCCAGCACCAGATGTTCGCTGCGCAGTACTACAAGTTCGACAAGCCTAACCGTTGGATCAACTCCGGTGGCCTGGGCACGATGGGCTTTGGTTTCCCTGCGGCCATGGGTGTGAAACTGAGCTTCCCGGACGCCGACGTCGCCTGCGTGACGGGTGAGGGCAGCATCCAGATGAACATCCAGGAACTGTCGACGTGCTTGCAGTACGGTCTTCCGGTGAAGATCGTGTGCTTGAACAACGGCGTGCTGGGCATGGTTCGTCAGTGGCAGGACATGAGCTACAACAGCCGTCACTCCCATTCCTACATGGAATCGCTGCCGGATTTCATCAAATTGGTTGAAGCGTATGGCCACGTCGGCATGCGCATCACCGATTTGAAAGATCTGAAGCCGAAGATGGAAGAGGCGTTCGCCATGAAGGACCGCCTGGTGTTCCTCGATATTCAAGTGGACACCAGCGAGCACGTCTACCCGATGCAGATCAAAGACGGCTCTATGCGCGACATGTGGCTGAACAAGACGGAGCGTACCTAATCATGCGGCACATTATCTCCCTGCTTCTGGAGAACGAACCCGGCGCTCTGTCTCGTGTTGTCGGCCTGTTTTCGCAACGCAACTACAACATCGAAAGCCTCACCGTGGCGCCGACCGAAGACCCGACCCTGTCGCGCCTGACGTTGACGACTGTTGGCCACGATGAAGTGATCGAGCAGATCACCAAGAACCTCAACAAGCTGATCGAAGTGGTCAAGCTGGTCGACCTGTCGGAAAGTGCCCACATCGAGCGCGAGCTGATGCTGGTCAAGGTCAAGGCCACGGGTGCCCAACGTGCCGAGATCAAACGCACCACCGACATTTATCGCGGGCAGATCGTCGATGTGAGCGCCAGCGTTTATACCGTGCAACTGACCGGTACAAGCGACAAGCTGGACAGCTTCATCCAGTCGATCGGGACGGCCTCGATTCTGGAAACGGTACGCAGTGGTGTCACCGGGATTGCCCGTGGCGACAAAGTACTCAGCATCTAACCCAAATTAGTGAATGGCCTTACGGCCTGGATATATAGAGGAACCTCATGAAAGTTTATTACGAAAAAGATTGTGACCTGTCGATCATCCAGGGCAAGAAAGTCGCCATCATCGGCTACGGTTCCCAGGGCCACGCCCAAGCGTGCAACCTGAAAGACTCCGGCGTTGACGTGACTGTTGGCCTGCGCAAAGGCTCGGCCACTGTTGCCAAGGCTGAAGCCCACGGCCTGAAAGTGACTGACGTTGCTTCCGCCGTTGCAGCTGCCGACCTGGTCATGATCCTGACCCCGGACGAGTTCCAGTCCGCGCTGTACAAGAACGAAATCGAGCCGAACATCAAGAAAGGCGCCACCCTGGCCTTCTCCCACGGCTTCGCGATCCACTACAACCAGGTTGTGCCGCGCGCTGACCTCGACGTGATCATGATCGCGCCGAAAGCACCGGGCCACACCGTGCGCTCCGAGTTCGTCAAAGGCGGCGGTATCCCTGACCTGATCGCGATCTACCAGGACGCATCCGGCAACGCCAAGAACGTGGCACTGTCCTACGCAGCTGGCGTTGGTGGCGGTCGTACCGGCATCATCGAAACCACCTTCAAGGACGAGACCGAAACCGACCTGTTCGGCGAACAAGCCGTTCTGTGCGGCGGTACCGTTGAACTGGTCAAAGCCGGTTTCGAAACTCTGGTTGAAGCTGGCTACGCGCCGGAAATGGCCTACTTCGAATGCCTGCACGAACTGAAGCTGATCGTTGACCTCATGTACGAAGGCGGTATCGCCAACATGAACTACTCGATCTCCAACAACGCCGAATACGGCGAGTACGTGACTGGCCCGGAAGTCATCAACGCCGAATCCCGTCAGGCCATGCGCAACGCCCTGAAACGTATTCAGGACGGCGAATACGCCAAAATGTTCATCAGCGAAGGCGCTACCGGCTACCCTTCGATGACCGCCAAGCGTCGTAACAACGCCGCTCACGGTATCGAGATCATCGGCGAGCAACTGCGCTCCATGATGCCGTGGATCGGTGCCAACAAGATCGTCGACAAAGCCAAAAACTAAGTCGTACGCATCAAGGGAAAACGCGGCTTAGGCCGCGTTTTTTCGTTTGGGGGCGGGTTCTGGTATAAAGCTGCATCGTTTGCGGGCGAACACGCGCTGCAAGTATTTGTCGAATTCTTTTCACACCGTTGCAAGGTAAAGTCCATGACCGAACGTCCCGAAGAGCCAAACCGGGCCTCTGACGCCGAAAGCCTGCTACCGATCGATGAGCATGTCGAAGAAGGGCATGATGCGGAAGGTCGCAAGGTCCGGCATCGTGGTATCTATCTTCTGCCCAATCTCTTCACCACGGCGAACCTGTTTGCCGGGTTCTACTCCATCATCAACTCCATGAGCGCGCAAAGCGCATTGGCGGCGGGTGATGCGGCGAGTGCCAGCAAGTACTTCGGCTTCGCGGCTATCGCCATCTTTGTGGCCATGGTGCTCGACGGCCTGGATGGCCGGGTGGCGCGCATGACCAATACCCAAAGCGCTTTCGGTGCCGAGTACGACTCGCTGTCGGACATGGTGGCCTTCGGTGTTGCGCCGGCATTGCTGGCATTTGCCTGGGCGCTGGGTGATATGGGCAAGGTCGGCTGGATGGTTGCCTTCATCTATGTCGCCGGCGCCGCGTTGCGTCTGGCGCGCTTCAATACCCAGGTGGGCACTGCCGACAAGCGTTACTTCATCGGCCTGGCCAGCCCCGCGGCGGCCGGTGTGGTGGCCGGTATCGTCTGGGCGTTCAGCGACTACGGCATCCAGGGTTCGAAGATGTCGTTCCTGGTGGCCTTGATGGTTGCAGCCGCCGGCATGCTGATGGTCAGCAACATCAAGTACAACAGCTTCAAGGAGTTTGACCTCAAGGGGCGCGTGCCTTTCGTGGCGATCCTGGTGGTGGTGCTGGTGTTTGCGGTCGTCTTCAGTGATCCGCCGCGTATTCTGCTGCTGGCCTTCCTGGTGTATGCCGCGTCGGGGCCGGTTCAATACCTGCTGCACCTGCGCCGCGACAAAACATTGCCTTAATGTAATTTCCCCCATACTCCGCAGTCTATTGGTGCATCAGTTCTCCAATGCTGCGGAGTTGCCATGTTAATCAAGATCCCCAAAGCGTCCGATTGTCACGAATCGGATGTCACGCCTGAATCCTTCTATCTTTCGCGTCGCAGCTTGCTCGGCGGTGCGCTGGCCGGTGTTGCTGCCACTGCGTTGCCACGTTGGGCGAGCGCCGAAGATGCCGCGCGTTATGCCGATGTCGAGCCGGGCAATGCCCCAGGCTGGTTTGCCGACAAGCTGCCCAATACCCAGTGGCAGGCTGTTACGGTAAAGGATGAAGCCATTACCCCGTTCAAGGACGCCACCCACTACAACAACTTTTATGAGTTCGGTACGGACAAGGGCGACCCGGCGAAGAATGCCGGTTCACTCAAGACCGAACCCTGGAGTGTGGTGATTGATGGGGAAGTCGGTAAACCTGGGCGCTATGCCCTGGAAGACTTCATGAAGCCGTATCAATTGGAAGAGCGTATCTACCGTCTGCGGTGTGTCGAGGCGTGGTCGATGGTAATCCCGTGGATGGGCTTTCCTATTTCAGCCTTGCTCAAGCAGGTTGAGCCGACCGCCAAAGCCAAGTACATCCGCTTTGAAACGCTGCAGGACCCCAAAAGCATGCCGGGGCAGCGCTCCAGCTTCGGCTTGATCGACTGGCCTTATGTAGAAGGGCTGCGTCTGGATGAAGCAATGAATCCGTTGGCAATCCTGGCCGTGGGTATGTATGGGCGGGAATTGCCAAACCAGAACGGTGCGCCACTGCGTCTGGTAGTGCCGTGGAAGTACGGCTTCAAGAGCGTGAAGTCGATTGTGCGGATCAGCCTGGTCAGCGAGCAGCCAAAGACGACTTGGCAAAGCATTGCGGCCAATGAGTATGGGTTCTACGCGAACGTGAATCCGACCGTCGACCATCCGCGCTGGACCCAGGCGCGCGAGCGCCGCTTGCCGAGCGGTCTGTTCAGCCCGAATGTGCGCGAGACGCAGATGTTCAACGGCTATTCGGATGAGGTCGCTTCTCTCTATACCGGCCTCGACCTGCGGAAGAACTACTGATGCGTTATCCAATCTGGCGCATTGGCGTCTTTATAGCCGCGGCGATCTGGCCATTTTTCTGGCTGTATGAGGCGTGGAGCTCTGTGCTCGGGCCTGATCCAGGCAAAGTGTTGATGGATCGGTTGGGGCTTGGGACCCTGATCCTGTTGCTGGTAACGCTGGGTATGACGCCGTTGCAGAAACTCAGCGGGTGGGCGGGGTGGATTGCTGTACGTCGGCAATTGGGGTTGTGGTGTTTTGCGTATGTGGCGCTGCACCTGGCCGCGTACTGCGTATTCATCCTCGGGCTGGATTGGTCGCAGTTTGGCGTGGAGCTACGCAAACGGCCCTACATTATTGTCGGTGCGCTGGGGTTCCTTGGTTTATTGGTGCTGGCGGTAACGTCCAATCGTTATAGCCAGCGCCGGTTGGGCAGCCGTTGGAAGAAGCTGCATCGCCTGGTGTACGTGATTCTTGGGCTTGGTTTGTTGCACATGTTGTGGATTGTGCGGGCTGACTTGAAGGAGTGGGCGATCTATGCATCTATAGGCGCGCTGCTGCTGGTGCTGCGGATCCCGCCGGTGATGCGCCGGATTCCCCGTCTTATCGCGAAAAAACCACTTTCTGCGACAAAAGCGTAATTAGGGATTGACGGGGGTTTATATCTGTCTATAATTCGCCTCACTTCCGGCGCAGTCGAAACGGAAAACTCCTTGGTAAACAAAGAGTTACGAAGTTTTCGGCAGCAGGTTACTTCAGTTCATCGAAGTAAAAAGGGAGTTGAAAAAGAGGTGTTGACAGCAGCGTGTAACGCTGTAGAATTCGCCTCCCGCTGACGAGAGATCGTAAGCGCAAGTGGTTGAAGTTGTTGAAGAATTCTTCGAAAACTTCTGAAAATAATCACTTGACAGCAAATGAGGCTGCTGTAGA
>NZ_CBFHAZ010000088.1:0-26835 GCF_965653655.1 Pseudomonas onubensis
GCTTGCTCGCGAATGCGGTGGGTCAGTCAATTCATCTGTCACTGATACACCGCATTCGCGAGCAAGCCCGCTCCCACCTTGACCGAGTATGGCTGCGCAGGTGCTAACCCCCAACCGACCCCAATCGATCGGCAAGCTTCAGCGCCAACCCCGCACTTTCAAGGCGCGACACCTGATCCACCTCCGCCCCCAAAATAGTTTTTTCCACATAAAGCGAATGCACCTCGCTCACCCCGATAAACCCCAGCCACGCTTCCATATAGGGCTTCTGAAAGTCCATCGCCTGCGCGCCAGGTGCAGAAAAATCCATCCCCCGCGCATACACATTCACTGCGATCTTGTTATGCAAGAGCCCACGCAACCCATGCTCCGGGCTGAACTCAAACAGCACATCCTTCTGCGACACCAGGTCGATAAAGTGCTTGAGCTTGTAGGGAATCGCGAAATTCCACAGCGGCACCGAAAACACCAGCACATCGGCTTGATGCAGGTGAGCCGCCAGCGCTGTGAGTGTCGCCCAGGCCGCGCTTTGTTCTGCGCTTAACGGCGTACCGGCGATGCCCGCGTATTTGGCATCCATCACCGGCCCGTCGAACTCCGGCAAGTCCAGCGCCCATAAATCCAGGGTCACCACCTGGGTATCCGGGGCGTTCTGCTGGTAGCGGGTGATAAACTGGCGAGCGATTTCAAGGGAGGCGGAGCGTTGTTTACGCGGCGAACATTCGATATGCAGGAGCGTGGTCATGGCGTGGCCTCAGGGAAAGTTGACCTGGGCATTGCAACATAGCGCTCATTGAAATATAAATCGTATTTAAATCATCTATTGATCACCAAACAAAATATGTTCGATGCCTTGTTGCTCAAAACCTTCGTTGCAGTGGTCGATGAAGGCGGTTTCAGCCGTGCCGCAGAGCGCCTGCACCTGACCCAGTCGGCTGTCAGTGGGCATTTGCGCCGCCTGGAGGAGCAGGTGGGCAAACCCTTGCTCACCCGCACCACGCGCTCCCAGCAATTGACCCCGGATGGCGAACGGTTGATGGCCTATGCCCGTGGCATCCTCGCGCTGAGCCGGGACGCCTGGGCCGAGCTGACGCGTTCGGCGTTTGAAGGAAACCTGCGGGTAGGCGTGTCGGAAGAGTTCGCGGATGCGCGCTTGTTGCGTGAACTGCAAAACGTCGCGGCGCAATACCCTGGCATGCACATCAGCGTGCAGGTTGGCATTCCCGGTTCGTTGTTGAGTTTGATGAAGCAGGGTGAGCTGGATGTGGTGCTGGGCTCGTTGTGCGAATCCAGTGAACCAGGTTTGGCGCTGTGGCGTGAGCCGTTAGTGTGGGCCTGGTCCGGGCAGCCGCTGGTGGCCTTGCCGAACCCGTTGCCCCTGGCCTTGTTTCCCGAGCCCTGCCCCTACCGCGAGGCGGCGCTGACGCGTCTGGCCCAGGCGGGCATCGCCCAGCGCAGCGCCATGCAGTGCAGCAGCTATGCGGCGTTGCATGCCGCCGCGTTGGCCGGGTTCGCCATTGCGCCGATGGCGCAGAGCCAAGTCGGGCCAGGCTTGACGGTACTCGGCGCCGAACACGGTTTACCCGCGTTGCCCGATGCCGAATTCCGCCTGTTCAGCGCCCCGGAAGCGGACCCGCGCCTGGTTGAAATAATCACCCAGGTGGTGGTCCGCTACGGCGCGGTTCGTCGCCACTGAGGCTCAGCGCAACCAGTTGGTGCGCGCCAGTTCGATCACTTCGTCGCCACGCCCGCTCATCACCGCCTTGAGCATATACAGGCTGAAACCCTTGGCCTGTTCCAGCTTGATGGTCGGCGGCATCACCAGTTCCTGGGTGGCGGTGACCACGTCCACCAGCACCGGGCCGTCATGGGCCAGGGCGCGGCGCAAGGCCGGTTCCAGGTCTTCGGACTGCTCCACGCGTATGCCAAGAATGCCCATGGCGTTGGACATGGCGGCAAAATCCGGGTTTTTCAGCTCGGTGCCAGTGTCCAGGTAACCGGCAGCCTTCATCTCCATGGCCACAAACCCGAGTGACGAGTTATCAAACACGATGACTTTCACCGGCAGTTTCAACTGCGCCAGCGAGATGAAATCGCCCATCAACATGGCAAAGCCACCGTCGCCCGACATCGAGATCACCTGACGCCCAGGGAACGCCGCCTGCGCACCGATGGCCTGGGGCATGGCATTGGCCATCGAGCCATGGTTGAACGAGCCGATCAGGCGACGTTTGCCGTTCATCTTCAAATACCGCGCAGCCCACACGGTGGGCGAGCCGACGTCGGCGGTGAAAATCGCATCGTCATCCGCCAGCTCGCTGAGCAAGCGCGCCACGTACTGCGGGTGAATCGGCCGGTCGGCCTTCGACGGCTGCGCCAGGTCATCCAGGCCTTGGCGAGCTTTCTCGTAGTGTTTCAGCGACGTATCGAGGAAGCTGCGGTCGGTCTTGCGCGTCAGGCGTGGCAACAGTGCGTCGATGGTTTCGCTCACATCGGCAGCGATACCCAGGTCCAGCGTGGCGCGACGGCCCAGCGCCTGCGGGTTGCGATCGACCTGGATGATCTTGGCGTCGGTCGGGTAGAACTGGCGATACGGGAAGTCAGTGCCGAGCATAATCAGGGTGTCGCAGTTAAGCATTGCATGGTAACCGGAGCTGAAGCCGATCAGGCCGGTCATGCCCACATCAAACGGGTTGTCCCACTCCACATGCTCCTTGCCGCGCAAAGCGTGCACCACCGGCGCGCCCAAGGCATCGGCCAGTGCTACCACTTGATCGTGGGCACCGGCACAGCCGCTGCCGCACAGCAGGGTGACTTTCTCGCTGCTGTGCAGGATCTCGCTGAGGCGCTGCAGGTCTTGTTCTGCCGGCAAGGTGCGGGGCGCGTGCAGGGCTGGCCAGGGCTTGAGCTTGTCTTCCACTTCGAGCAGCGAGATATCGCCCGGGATCACCACCACCGCCACGCCGCGATTGAGAATCGCCGAACGCATGGCGCGGTGCAGCACCTGGGGCATCTGCGCCGGGTTGGTGACCAACTCGATAAAGTGGCTGCACTCTTTGAACAGTTCCTGCGGATGGGTTTCCTGAAAGTAGTTCAGGCCGATCTCGGAGGAGGGGATTTGCGCCGCGATAGCCAGCACCGGCACATGGTTGCGATGGCAGTCGAACAGGCCATTGATCAAATGCAAGTTGCCCGGCCCGCAGCTGCCGGCACACACCGTCAACTCGCCGGTGGCAGCGGCTTCGGCGCCCGCTGCGAAGGCGGCCACTTCTTCGTGGCGCACGTGCATCCACTCGATGCTGTCCATGGTGCGCAGGGCGTCGGTGAGGCCATTAAGGCTGTCGCCGGTCAGGCCCCAGATACGCTTGATGCCCGCCTGTTCAAGGGTGGTCGCCAACTGCTGGGCCAGGTTGATTTTCGCCATGAAGAACTCCAATCGTCAGTGAGGTTAAAGGCTGCTGATCAGTAGAGGACAGTTCGAACACGGCGGATGTTCACCCTTAAGTGTGAAGATTGCGTCATGGGGCCGACTAAACGCCGCCCATAAAAAAACCCTGGCAAGCCAGGGTTTTTCACAGCAGCAGGTTCAGCGGCGACGGAACAGCGGCAACGGTTCATCCGTTGCGGCCTGGTACGTGACCGAGAAGTCCTTGAGGCTTTCCAGCGCTTCATACGGGTCTTTGTCGGCGCGCAAGGCGAAGGCATCGAACCCGCAACGGCGCAGGTAGAACAGTTGGTCGCGCAGCACATCGCCAATCGCGCGCAGTTCGCCCTTGTAACCATAACGGTCACGCAGCAGGCGCGCGTTGGAGTAGTTGCGGCCGTCGGTGAAGGCCGGGAAGTTCAGGGCGATGACCTGGAAGTGCTGCACGTCGTCGCCGATCTCTTCGGCTTCCTCGTCGGCGTCCAGCCACACACCCAGGCCGCCGTCGCGGGCCTTGAGAGCGTGCCCGTGTTCGCGCCACAGGGCCAACGGCACGATCAGGTCGTCGCAGTTGGAGATGCCGTCGAAGCTCGCGTCCTTGGGCAGCAGGTGCCAGGTTTCGTCGAGGACTTCGTTGTTCTTAATGATTCGCTGCATAGACGCGCTCCTTGAACAGGTCGATGCCAATGCGCTGGTAGGTGTCGATGAAACGCTCATCTTCGGTGCGCTGTTCGATATACACGTCGATCAGCTTGCCGATCACCTCGGGCATGGCTTCCTGGGCGAAGGACGGGCCGAGGATCTTGCCCAGGCTCGCATCGCGGCTGGCACTGCCACCCAGGGACACTTGGTAGAATTCTTCGCCTTTCTTGTCCACGCCCAGGATGCCGATGTGGCCGACGTGGTGGTGACCACAGGCGTTCATGCAACCGGAGATGTTCAGGTCCAGTTCGCCGATGTCGAACAGGTAGTCCAGGTCGTCGAAACGGCGCTGGATCGATTCGGCAATCGGGATCGACTTGGCGTTGGCCAGGGAGCAGAAATCGCCGCCCGGGCAGCAGATGATGTCGGTCAGCAGGCCGATGTTCGGTGTGGCGAAACCGCCTTCGCGCAACTCGCCCCACAGGGTGAACAGTTGGCTCTGCTCGACGTCCGCGAGAATGATGTTCTGCTCGTGGGAGGTGCGCAGTTGGCCGTAGCTGTAGCGCTCGGCCAGATCGGCGACGGCGTCCAGCTGTTTGTCGGTGATATCGCCCGGTGCAACACCGGTAGGCTTGAGCGACAAGGTTACGGCCACATAGCCCGGCTTTTTGTGCGCCAGGGTGTTGCGCGTGCGCCAGCGGGCAAAGCCTGGGTGCTGCTGGTCGAGTGCGGCCAATTCGGCGTCCTGATTGCTCAGGGCCTTGTAGTCCGGGTCGACGAAGTGCTTGGCCACACGGTGTACTTCGGCTTCGGTCAGGGTGGTCTGGCCGCCGCGCAGGTGTTCCATCTCGGCGTCAACCTTCTGGGCAAACACCTCAGGGGTCAGCGCCTTGACCAGGATCTTGATCCGGGCCTTGTACTTGTTGTCACGACGGCCATAGCGGTTGTAGACCCGCAGGATCGCGTCGAGGTAGCTCAACAGGTCCTGCCACGGCAGGAACTCGTTGATGAACGCGCCCACCACTGGCGTACGGCCGAGGCCGCCACCCACCAGCACACGGAAACCCAACTCGCCGGCGGCGTTGTGCACTGGCTCAAGGCCAATATCGTGCACTTCGATGGCGGCGCGGTCCGAGGTCGAGCCATTGATGGCGATCTTGAACTTGCGCGGCAGGTAGGCGAATTCCGGGTGGAAGGTGGTCCACTGACGGACGATTTCACACCACGGGCGTGGGTCGATCAGCTCGTCAGCGGCAACGCCGGCGAATTGGTCGGTGGTCACGTTGCGCAGGCAGTTACCGCTGGTCTGAATCGCGTGCATCTGCACGGTCGCCAGCTCAGCCAGGATGTCCGGCACGTCTTCCAGCGCCGGCCAGTTGAACTGTACGTTCTGGCGGGTACTGATGTGGGCGTAGCCTTTGTCGAAGTCGCGGGCAATCCTGGCCATCATGCGCGTCTGGCGCGAGGTCAGTTGGCCATAAGGCACGGCAACCCGCAGCATCGGCGCAAAGCGCTGAACATAAAGGCCATTTTGCAGGCGCAGAGGGCGGAACTCTTCTTCGCTCAGTTCACCTGCTAGGTAGCGTCGGGTCTGATCACGGAACTGCTTGACGCGGTCCTCGATGATGCGCTGATCGTATTCGTCGTATACGTACATATAGGTCCTGTTCTCGGCAAATCTGCGCGCACGGCCGCGCACTCCCAACGGAGCCGGCGCACGATACCAGTTTGCGTTTATGCGCAAAAGTGATGTTTGAGTATATGTAAATAACCAAATTGACTAATGAGAACGGTTATCGCGATACCCACATTTGTCATGCGGGCAATCATCAACTTTACTGTGCTCGTGTCTTCGTGCAATCACCTATAAAACCGACAAGAGGCGATGCAATGAGCAATTCAACCAAAGCCCGTAAACCTGACAGTACCGTTGATGCCTGGGCCATTCTGTTCCTGATTATTCTGGTGGTTGGAACCGCCGTGTTCTGGGTTAGCCACCAATAAAGCAGGTTGATTGAGCCTCGATTGACTGTCGCATTGCCACTATGATGGCGATCAACATTCGAGGCTTAAATCACCATGTTGAAGGTTTTGATTGCGTGTGTGTGGTTATTGGGATTCGCGTATGGGGCAGGCGCCCATGCGACGTCGGTGGTATTTCTCAACCCAGGCACGTCCACGGAAACCTTCTGGGTCAGCTACGCGCAATTCATGCAGGCCGCCGCCAAGGACCTCGGCCTGGATTTGCGTGTGCGTTATTCCGAGCGCAACGCGGCTAACACCTTGGCCCAAGCCCGCGAGGCGCTGCAAGGCAGCGAACGGCCCGACTATCTGGTGTTGGTCAACGAGCAATATGTCGCCCCGCAGATCCTGCGCATGGCCCAGGGCAGTGGGGTCAAATTGCTGATGGTGAACAACGCGCTGACCGCCGATCAGGTGCAATTGCTCGATACGCATAAAGACGCGCGGTGGATCGCCAGCCTGGTGGCGGACGACGAGCAAGCCGGTTACCTGATGCTCACCGACCTGCTCCGTCAGCACGGCCCGATAGCCCCTGGCGATTCACTTGACCTGCTGGCGTTCTCCGGGGCCAAAAACACCCCGGCCGCCCAGTTGCGCGAACAGGGCCTGCGCCGCGCCCTGGCCGAGCACCCCGAAGTGCGCCTGCGCCAACTGGTCTACGGCCAATGGAGCCGTCGGCGCGCCTTTGAACAGGCCTCCCAGCTGTTCAAGCGCTACCCGCAGACC
This sequence comes from Pseudomonas onubensis, assembly GCF_965653655.1. Taxonomy (NCBI): domain Bacteria; kingdom Pseudomonadati; phylum Pseudomonadota; class Gammaproteobacteria; order Pseudomonadales; family Pseudomonadaceae; genus Pseudomonas; species Pseudomonas onubensis. Next base: position 6,815 of record NZ_CBFHAZ010000088.1, read on the forward strand.
GCGCTGGTATGGTCGGCCAACGATGAGATGGCGCTGGGCGCCATGCAGGCCTTGCAAGACAGGGGGCATATGCCCGGCAAGGACGTATTGTTCAGCGCCGTCAACAGCTCGCCGGACATACTCAAGGCACGCCTGGATGGGCGCCTGAACACATTGGTTGCCGGGCATTTCACCTTGGGCGGGTGGGCAATGGTGCTGATCAGTGATGATGCCAGGGGCGTCGATATCGGCGCCTACGGCGGGCGCGACCGCCAGCAAGCCTTGTTCCAGCTGATTGATGCGGCCCAGGCCCAGCGTTTGCTGGCACCGCCGCCGCCGGTCGATTTCCGGGCGTTGTCGGCCGTGGGTAAGCCTGGGTCCTACCAGTATCCGTTCAGTCTGCAATTGCTGCTGCGTTAAACTTCGCCCGCTTGAGTATGTATGCACCACCGGCCAAGTGCTGAGTGGTGATGTGCTGTCACTCCCAATCACCGGAGTGACACCATGTCCGATTTACCCACTCAACCCACCTCCCACACGCCGCCAGAGGCGACGCTGAGTATTCACGGCGACTTTCTCGAGAAGGCCGTGCCCCAATGGCTGGTCGACGCGACACCTGAACGCAGGTCGGCGCTTAAAAACACCGTGCCGGTTGCGCCGCTTGCGTATAAAACAGGCGCGCCTGAACAGCGCCAGGCCGTCAGCGCGAGCTTTAAGGCCAGTACCATCGCCCAGGTCCGACTGGACGCCACCATGGCGACGTTCAAGGACGTCGATGCATTCGCCAGACCCTTATTGCTCAAAGCGTTGAAAGATCAGTACCAGGTAGAAGTCGATGTCGACAAGACCTTGCTGTGCCTGCGGCGACCTCTGTACATCAGTGCTGTAGAAGTTGAAATCGGTTCGTTCGAATTTCTCAAGCTGTCGATGCTGCAGGCGGCCTTGCATAACTTTGAAGCCTGGGAGTGCAAGTCGGGTGCTTACCACTCGACCTCGGGTTTTGTGCTGGAAACCACCACTGCCGGCACCTATGAGTCGACTGCCGTCAACCTGACAGTCAGCCAGTTCATGACCTTGTGCCGCAGCCTCGATATCGGGGCGCAGTATCAGACCTACCTGAACGCGTTTTTCGCGCCGGTCGACACACGCCCGGAACCGCCCCTTCGCCAACACTTTATCGCGGCTCAAAAAGCGGCCATGAAGGCCGCTGCCGATTACGCCGTGATGACCGGCGATATCGAACCTGCCGACCACGCCATGATTGTGTCGGTGGTCAACGGCAGCCTGTATCCCACCCTCGGCAACAAACGGGTGTGGCTCATGGACCTGAGCCTGATGAAAAAACGGCTGACAGGCTGCGTCTATTTTGCAATCGGCGACAGGTACAGCGACGAGTTGATTCTCTACGTCCCGCATGACCCGGCGCACCCGCTCAAGCGCTACACCAAACAACAGCTGCGCGACGCATTCAAGCGCCTGTTCACCGCCCGCGACGGCATGGCGGCCGATGACCCCGCGCCAACGGCTTATCAGCGTTTTTTCAGTCAGTTCGTACCCTACGATCAGCGCCCCTACTATTTCAGCCAGTTCACACAAAAATCCGCCGACTCACCCAGCGGGCCGTTGAGCTCGCCTTGGCGGACGGTCATCGAATACGTGTTCGGGGCATCAGGGGTTACACGTATCAAAGAACTACCGCCTGAAAAACCGGCGAAGATGGAGCCCGACAGCGACCCTTATCTTGCGCCCGGCAACCTGATGCCCTACCGCAGTACAGGCACTTTTTCCGGGCTGCTCGACCTGTTTCCTTTCCTCTACGAAAAACATCGCGACCAGGTCCTGGCCGACGCTCGCGCCCACGCGGTACCCACCGCCGACGTGGATGCCAAGGCGCGGGAGGCAAAACTTGCGCACCTGCTGGAAGTCGGCATGCTGGCGCTCAACCTCGTCTCAATGTTTGTGCCCGTATTGGGCGAGGTCATGTTGGCGGTAATGGCTGAGCAATTGCTGACCGAGACCCTCGAAGGGGCGATTGAGTGGGCCGAGGGCGACAAGCACGCGGCCAAGGCGCACCTGATCGATGTGGCGCAGAACCTGGCCCAGATCGCCGTGATGGCGGGGGTGGGAATGGCCGTGAGCAAGTTCAGGTCGGTCAAAGCCGAGCCGGTGCTCGAAAAACTGAGCCCGGTCACGCTGCCCAATGGTGAAACCCGCCTGTGGAAGCCGGACCTGGCGGGCTATGAAAGCTCCACCGTGCTGGACGCGCACGCCGTTGCCAATGCTCAAGGGCAATACACGCTCAATGGCAAGACCTACATGCGCATGGACGGTCAGGTCTACGAGCAGGTTTTTGATGCGTCGATCAAGCAATGGCGAATCAAGCATCCGACCCGGGCCGAGGTGTACCAGCCGCTTCTGCAAAGCAACGGCCGGGGCGCCTGGCGGCACACCCTTGAGCGGCCGGCGGAGTGGGATCGCCTGACCCTGTTACGGCGCATTGGCCATGAAACCGAGGCCTTTTCCGATACGCAGTTGCTCAAGGTGGCGGATGTCAGCGGCGTCAGCGACAACGCCTTGCGTAAAATGCACACCGACCTCGCGGCACCGCCGCCCGAGCTGCTGGATGCCATGCGACTGTTCACGGCCGACACCGACAGCGCGCAGGTGATAGAGCAGTTGCGCGGCAGCCGGCCGATCGACGACCGTTATCTGTTTGCATTGCCTCTGGTCACCGAAATGCCGCGTTGGCCAAAGACGCGGGCGCTTGAAGTGTTTGACGGGGCCGATTTTACCGGCAAACCGATGAAGTATGGTTCCGGGTATGTACCACGCGGTGGTGTTGCGAAAGCGTCCATCCAGGTGTCCCGCGCCGATGTGTTGGGTGGGCGGCTGCCGACGGCTATCCTTGCGGCATTGGATGAAACAGAAGTGACCCGTCTGTTGGGCGCCGAGGGTGCGCGCGTGCTCGACGCGAGGCCGCAAGAGTTTGGCAAGCAACTCGCCGATTATGCCCTGACCCGCGAACCCGCGATTTTCGACAGTCTTTACACCGGTACCGAGCCGGTGGATAAACAGGTGCGGCTGCTGCAACGCACCTGTCCCGGACTCAGCGAAGCCGCGGCCCGGGAAACCCTGGCCCACGCCTCTGCGGCCGACTTGAAGCGTCTGGAAGCAACGCGCCGCGTGCCGTTGAACCTGCTGGAAGAGGCGCGCTGGTATGCCCTCCAGGGTCGACAAACGCGGGCGTATGCGGGGTTGCGCAGCGAAACCATGGCCTCGGCGGACAGCCGCCGGCTGGCGTTGCATACCCTGGAAAAGCTACCGGGTTGGCCGGACACCCTGCGCCTGGAGGTTCGCGACGGCAGCGACAGCGGCCTGCTGCTGGACAGCGTCGGCAGTGCGACGGCACGCGACAAAAGATACCTGGTGAAAAAAGGCCCGCGCTTTCAGGCGTTCAATGAGCGTGGGGAGGCACTCAATAGCCTGCCCACAGAGGGGGATAATTTTTACGCCTCACTGCTGCATGCCATGCCCGATGATGCGCGTCAGGCACTGGGTGTACCGCAGGTCAGTCAGCGTGCGCAACTGCAAGCCAAAATCATCGCGTATGCAGACGCCCATCGTGGTCAGACGCAAGCCCTGCTGGAACCGCAGCGCAAGTGGTTCAAGCCGCCCGTGCGGGTCAACGACACCCTGGTGGGCTACTACGCCAGCGGGCGCGGCCAGAGCGCGAGCCTTGAGTCGCATGCGCAAGCCCTGTATGGCCTGAGCGATACGCAGGCCGCTGATTACATCAGGCAGCTGCAACTGCAGGGCAAGAACGACCGGGCCATATTCAACCATCTGCAAAACCGTCAACGCGACTACACGACGCTGGAGAGGGAACTCGACGAGTGGGTCGGGCCTCACAGCGGCACGGCTGCCGATGTGCGCACCTATCAATACAGGAGTCGTCTGGCCCAGCAGCTCAAGAACGCCTGGCGGATGGAACCGTTGGCAGGCAAGGTGAACAGCGCGGATTGCTTGTACATCAGCGCTGATGAACATCTGCCACCGTTGACGGTGGATTTCTCCCATGTGCGTGAGCTGACGGTGACGGGAACCCAAATGAACGATGTCGCGGTGGATACTTTCCTGGCGCGGTTTCCCAATGTGCAAACCCTGTCTATTGGCGACGCCGCCCCATTACCCGGGGCCATCATAGAAGGGGCGAGCGCGCTGACGACCTTGCCGGTGGCCGTGACCCGGCTGAGCAGCCTCAAAAGCCTGAGGTTCGGCACATCGGCAGGGCAACTGGAAGCGGATTTTTTCTCGCGGCTCAATACCCTTACCTCACTGGAGGCATTGCGTATCGAATATCGCGGATACTCCGGGACCGCACTCAACAGCCTGGACGTGGGTACGCTGACGCAGTTGAAACGACTGGAAATCAACGCACTTGCGCTGACGCAGTGGCCAGCCAATGTTGAAAACCTTGCGCACCTGGAACGCCTGGATTTGAGCCACACCTTGATCAATGAGATTCCGGCCACCCTGTACAGCGGGCATGAACAGCTGTGGGCGGGGTTGTCGATGGACTGGTCAAGGTTCTCCCCTGAAGCTTTCAAGCCTGCTTATGAGTACGTCAGAACCTACAAGGGCAAACTCGGGCACCTGGTTGAGTTGCACCAGATGGTCAACAGCTACGCCAAGGGGGAGCTGGAATTACTGGCCGTCAATTCAGGCTTGGCCAAGGCACTGCGTGAAAAAATCATTACGACCGTGCAAAGTCCCGAAGCGCGGTTTGCGGTTATTGAGGATCTGCGGGCTCGATACACTGACGTCTTCGCCGGGTTTTACGACGCGCCTGTCAGTACTGTGTTGCGATTCAGGCCGCGTAAAACAGCCTGGCGGACCGGATCGAATGCCAGCGTGCTGAATGCCCTTGAGGCCAATTGGTGGGGGGCGGTAGGGGAGTCTTATGGCCTGACGGGCCAGGCGTCGGTGTTCGAATTGCCGACGCAGGATATCCAATTGCCGACCCTGCCGTCGCAGGTGTACACGCTGGAACTGCCGCCGTTACCCGCGGCAAGTTTTGCCCATGTGCGCACGCTACGCATGCGTTGGCCGGGCGCATCCACCGAGCAGATGCAGGGCTTTATTCGCGCCTTCAGCGGTACGCAAACCCTTGAACTCAGCGGGCTTGGTTTGACCGAAATACCGATTGGCGCGGGCGATCTTCCTGCCTTGACCCAGCTCGACCTTTCCAGCAATGGGTTGGGCATGCCGGCCCTGCAGGCGCAACTCAACGATCTGGGCAGCCTGGAACGGCTGGATCTGAGCCATAACAGCAATCCACTTACGGGCGTGGACGTAAGCGCGTTGACGCAATTGAAGGCCCTGAACCTGCGCGGGGCAAAAGTGCAGGCCTGGCCCACCGGCGCTGAGCATCTCACGCAATTGGCCTGGCTGGACCTGCGCGACAATCAGTTGGTGAGCTTACCGCCGCAGGTGCTGAACAATGACGCAATACTGCTCAAAACCAACCTGGCGGGTAACCACTTCAGCGCCGCGGGTGAAGCCGCACTGGCGTCGTCGCGCCAGCGCATCGAAGATGCCCTGGGCTTGCCACGGGGCGCCCTGGCAGCGTTTGAGCGGCAAAGTGTGCCAGGCGTCTTTCCCCCGCAGCAAACCGGCTTGACCATGACCGATTTTCTATTGCCATTGCCCCGCGAGGTCGAAGTGAGCGCAGGGGCTGCGGGGTTTGTCGGCCGCTTGCAGCAGTTGACCCCGCGGGTGACCGATGAAAAGGCCCTGCAATGGTTCGGGCAGTTGCGTCAACGTGGCATGAGCGACCCGCAAATAGACACCCTGTTGACCACCTGGCACCAGGAATACCAGGCCCTGACGCGCCAGCTTAACGGTTGGCTGTATACCCGCGAGTTAACCGGCCCCGACATCAGTTGGGTGGCTGACGAACGCCAGCTTGTGGCACTCCATATCGTCGAGTGCTGGCAGACCGGGGTGTCCGCCGAAGCCGGTTATGAAATGAGCCTGCACGGCCTGCAAGCCGCCGACCTGCCGACATTGACGGTGCAGTTCAGCAACGTTCACACGCTGAATTTAACCGGCGTGAAGTGCTCGGTGGCGGGCGCCGAGGGCTTCCTCGACAGTTTCCCCGCACTGCGCAAATTGAACCTGAGTGGCAATGAACTGACGGTGGTTCCCGAGGCCGTCGGGCGCATGGCCGAGCTTGAAGAACTGGTACTGGACAGCAACGACATCAGCGAACCCGAGTCGCTGTATCGCCTGCTCAAAGGCGAGCATCTGCGCCGGTTGAACCTGTGCAGAAACCATCTGAGTGAGTTCAGTACCGAAGACTTCGGGCGGCTGGAGACCCTGGACCTGAGTTACAACCGCCTTACGGAGTGGCCCGACGGCGTGTTGGAAGCTGCGCACCTGCGCACGCTGAACCTGTGTGGCAATGACCTCACGGAGTTCCCCGAAGAATTGCTCGACGGCAGCCACCACCAGTTGGTGTTGGGGACGGATATTTCCGAAAACGAGTCGCTTTCGCTCGAGAGCTTTGAACGCCTCAGGGCGTATGGCGATGGGGCGGTGATGGGCTGGAGTCGTAGCCAGATCGACATGTGGATTCAGGGGTTTGAGGACGATGCCCACGGCAGTGGCGATGAGGAGGACGGCTATGAGTCCCTGGAATCCATTCCTGAGCCACAGGAGGATGAGGGGGAGGCCGTGCTCTCTTCCTGGCTGGCGCACTCGCCTGAGGCATTGAAGGTTTCCCGACGGCAGGCATGGCAGCAACTGGCCCAGGAACCGGGGCACGAACGGTTCTTCCATTTGCTTGAACGATTGCGCGATACCAAAGAGTACGAGCTCAGCGTTGCTGATCTGACCCGACGGGTCTGGGGGGTGATCGAGGCGGCCGCCGCCAGTGCGCAGATGCGCGAGCCGTTGTTCGTTGCCGCCGAAACACATGGCACCTGCATCGACGGGCGTACGCTCACGTTCAGCGCCATGGAGGTGCTGGTGTTCGAGGCCAACGTACTGCGCGACATCCCGGTGGGCAACCTGAAGCTCAAAGGCCGGCGTTTGTTGGACCTGTCCCGGCAATTGTTCCGCCTGGATGAGGTGGATACCCTGGCCGAGCGCAATGCGGCAGGGCTAGACCGGGCCGAGGTGCGCCTGGAGTATCGGATCGGCCTGACCCGCGGCTGGCCCGACGGGCTCGAACTGCCGGGGCAACCTACGCATATGGCATTCGGTCGACCGCTCAGCGGGCAGGTGCTGACGGCCGCCCGTGCCCAGGTGCTGGAGGCGCAAGCGTCCGAACGGTTTTATGAAAGCCTGGTGGCCCGTGATTATTGGCTCAACTACCTCCAGGAACGCTATCCCGATGAGTTCCAGGCGCTTGAGAGCGACGCTGCCCAACGCCATGAGGCGCTCGAGGACGAGTATGCCGATAGAGTGCCAGGCAGCGACAGCGAGCAGCGCTATAACGCGGCCCTGACCCAGTTGGAAGTCGATCGCGGCAGCGCGAGGGCACAGTTGCTGCTGCGGTTGTCCCGCCAGCAGGTGTCGGAGTATGCAACGGGTGCCGAGGCGGTGCCGTCCGGTGGGCCACAGCCGGGTCCGTCGACACGGCAGCAGTGAGCCAGGCAGGGAGGCGGGCGTGCCTGCCTCCTGTGTGTCGAGGCCGTCAAACCCCGGCCAGGTAAAGCACCAGCTTGACGATGGCAAACAAGGTCAAGGCAAACCCCGCAGTAAACAGCAGGCCCAGGATCACAAAGTGACTGGGCTTGCCGTGGGTGAAGTCGCGGGCGCGGTTCTTGCCGCTCTGCACGCCAAAGGCCGCTGCCATCACACTGTGCAGCATCTGCCAGAAGGTCGGTGGTTTGTTGTCGGTTGGATCATCCATAAGCCCCTCGCGAGTCGAGTCATCCTGCAAAGCATAGTCAATGCTCGGCCAATCCTCCTGCAAAGGGCTTACCGCCACTTACACTTCCAAGCCAAGAAACAGTTTGCGGTCCAGTGGCGACTCCAGCAGCGCCTTATCCAGGTTAACCACCGCACGGTTACTGGCCCTGGCCTGTTCAATCAGCTCTCTGCGGGTGAAGAGGCGCTCGGCCTTGGTTTTCAGGTGGCCGAAAGCCGGTGCCGAGGCGGGGGTGTCGAGGCTGGGGTAATGAAAATGTGCGTACCACACATCAGCTTCCTCCGGCCTTGTTCCAGGTTTGATCCGGCTTTTATCACGGATGGCGTATTCGGTGAGATAGTCACCGGCACGCAATGGCACGCGTTTTTTCACCAGATTGATATCGACAAAACCGTGGGTCCATAAAAAGTCGACTTTCGTCGCGGTGGGGCGCTGCAGCTTGTATCCCTCGGCGCACACCTCATGTGCCCGCTGCGTGATCGCTTGCGCCTCGGCCGCATAGCTGTTCCTCATCTCAATGGCGCTCACATCAGTGGCGTTTTTCAGTTCGTCTGCCAGCGCTTGAAGTTTCGCCCCATGCTGACTCAGCATCACATTCCAGTCATAGGGTTCGACCTCCTCAAGCTGGCTGGGCTCTCTGAGTTTGCGCTGCTGATAGCGAATACTTGCATCAATGCCGGCCTGCTCGGCTCTTATGGCTTGCGCATGGGCCTTGATGGTCTTCAAGGAACGAACGGCGGGTGTGATCGCTTTTTTCGGCGCAACGGTGGGTTCGACGATTTTCCACACGTCCTCACCAGGATGTTCGTGGTAGGTGGCGACGACTGTACCGGTGAGGGTGTCGGTGATGTCGACGTAATTACCCGGCTTGTCGGGCTCGCTTGCGCGCAAATCGCCCACCAGGGTTTTGTTCGCTGTGGTTTTGATCACCCTGCGGTTCGCAGGTTTTGTGCGTTTGGTTCTGTCGGGCGCAGGGCGCGGGACGATTTTTTCTTCAACCAGGATCAACTCGGCCAACTGCGCTTCAAGGCTCGTGCGGGCTTCGCTGAGTTGCGCCAGGAAGGGCGCGCGATATTCCTCTCGCACGAGCCTGGAGCCCATGTCGGTCAGCACGTTGACCGCATTTTCCATGTGTTCGTACTTTTGCAGCGCAGCCCTGAGTACGCGGATTTGCTCGGAGGTGGAGTAGCCGGTGGTAGTGCGCATTTCTGTGTGGGCGTTGATGTCGGCATAGATTTGGCGATCGGCAAGCAACTCGAGAAACGGACGTTCCTGGGGTTTATCGGCGTCGAGTGCGCGATTCAACAGCAGTTCAACGAGAGATAACAACCTGTTTTGTTTTACGACGACCGAGGAGATGAGGTGACTGTCCGGCAATTCCTTCGCGATCTTTTCGCGCAGTGCCGCAGTGGCTTGCTGCATGAGCGCTTCGCACTCCTGGGCAACCTCCAGTAACGGCTTGAGCCCCTCGAGCCGTTGTCTCGCGCTGCTCATGAACTCCTCGTAGGCATCGGTGATATTGTCGGGCAGCTCCTTGTCGATACGTACCAACAGCTCGGAAAGTTTTTCGCCGCGCTGGGTCAGCAGGGTGTTTCTGAGTGTTTGATTAAGATTCGAGTAAATCCCAAACTGCTGTTTGTACATATTTTCGAGCGCGTGATCCCGCGCTTTTTTGTATTGCGGCTCTGTCCGGTCCAGCGCCATCAGTTCAGTCGCCATGGCGAGGGATTTTTGCTGCTCTGCAATAAACGTCCTTGCGTTGGTGTTGTAACGGTCGACGGCAATGTTCCACTGGGTCTTGGCCTGTGCGGCCGAACGCTGCCGTTGTTCATGGCGTTCAGCGATTTTGGGGCGCAGAGCGGCAAGCAAGTCGGGGTTATTGAGCCTTTCCCAATCTTCTCTGAGGGCAATCATCCGGTCGGTCAGTTGATTGCGGGCAACTCCCACTGCCTGGTTGAACTGATGCGCCTGGGCCACGCTGTGCTGCATCTCCAGTGAGTGAGCCTGCAGCTGTGTCTTGAGCTCCTCTACGCGTTGTCGCTTGCGATCAGCCAATTGCGCCAGTCTTTGCCTGGGCATGCCGCCCTCCAGCCTGACGTGACGGTCCAGGCGCCAATGCCCTTGGCCATCGCTGATCAGTCGGTAGCCAGGGCGCTGCGGGTGCTGCGGATGCACCAGGTAGACCTCACCGAACCCTGGCACGATGCTCACCTGGAACAGCAACCCGCCAACGCTGGCATGCCAGGTCCCATCGACGCGATAAAGCCCCTTGAGCGCACCGCCCGGCTGCGGCGCAGGTAGCGGTTCCGGCCAGGGCACGTGCACTTCTACCAGGGCCTTGAGCAACTTTGCACTGGCCTGGGAAGTGGCAACCGAGTGGCCGAAGTCCAGGGCGGTATGGCCGGTGGCCGGGGGTTCTCCGGGCAGTGCGACCGAGCCCTGCACCACCTTCGCCGCCGTTGTCGGGCGGGGCAGGCCGGCCGGGCGGCGCCAGGCTTGCAGGTGCAACGCGTGATCCAGCGCGGTGGGCTCCGCCAGCGGCTGTGCGCTGGGGGAGGCGGAGTGCAGCAGCACCATCGCCGTGTTAAGCAACAGGTCGATCAGCGCCAGCTCGCGGGTGGTCGGGTCATCGCTGTCCAGGCCCGCCAAGTCCTGCTCCAGGCTGGCGACCAGCACCATGAACCAACCCACCAGCATGGCCGGGCCCTGTACCAGCGGCAGCAGCAGGGTATTGAAGAGCAGCCAGGCACCCTTCATCACAATGGCCCAGCGGCTTTCGCTGTTGGACACCGACTCGCGGTCCGCCAGGTCCACCAGGGCCCGTGCCGTGCTGCCGAACAAATGATTGAGCAGTTGACCGTTGACCTGCGATTGCAGCCACTCCCCGGCGCCATCATCCACCGCCAGGGTGGCGGGCTCGGGTTTTTCCGGGACGCTGAATTCATCTCCGGGCAGGAAACGCACGAGGTGCGGTTCCTTGATGCCACCGTGGTCATAGATCGGACGGGCCTTGTCGGTCAGCCAGGTCAACACGCTGTCTTGCAGGTCACCGGGAGTGGCCAGGGCATCAAGCAGGGCTTGGCGTGTGGGGTATTCATGCAGTGAGTCGGCATACAGCGGCTGATAAAGCAGGTGCGGTCCGACACTGATATCACGCGGCTCGATGATAAACGCGTTGTTGACTTCATCGGGCGTGGCACCGGCCTTGCGACACAGGGCCAGCGGCCGCAGGACGATTTCTTGGCCGTCGACGAATCGGTCCAGCGGCGTTTCACCCATCAACGCTTTTACACAGTGATAGCCTGCAATGCTGACGCCGTGCTGTCGGCGGATTTTATACTCGAGCGCCTGCATGGGCAGCTTGACCTTCAGCTCGCGGCTGAACAACGCTTCGCGCCGCCGTGCATCGGCCGTGTCGGACAGCAACGTGTCCTTGATTTTCTGCGGATAGGCGCTGCCGATGTCGACACGCTGGATCAGCCCGGAGGCACCAAGCAAGTAGGTTTCATCGAGCCAGGCCGGCAAGGCCTGGGAGCCTTTGGCGAGGATTTTCAGCGTGCCGCTGGGCTTGCCGGCCAGGTTTTTTACGGCTAACTCCGTCAGCGACATGCGTACATGCCCGACAATACCGGCGCCCCCCGGATAGCCTGCGGTCACCGTGAAGTCCAGCAGCACCTCGTCGGGGTCGCAGTCGCCATGATCGGCTTGCATCTGTTTGCGTAATGCGGCGCGGCTGAAGCGGTGGATGTCTTCAATGCCTTGGTTGAACGACCGGCCCTGATTTTGCCGCAGCACCTGTGCCATGTCTTGCAGGTGGCGGTGGTACGCAAAGCGGTCAGCGCGATCGGCCTGGCTGAGCCAGGCAGGCAGTTGCTTGCTGACTTTCTGCAGGTGTGCCGTGGAAGGGCTCGGCACTTGGGTAAACAGAACCGCCGGGTCGGTGAGGGTTTCCAGGCGACGCCCCAGCGCTATCTCGGTTTGCCCTTGCAAAGACAGCGACGCGAGGTCTTGCAGGTGTTGATTGAGGACCAGGCCGGCTTGTTGCTCGAATACATTGCCATCCGGTTCGTTGCGTCTCCACGTCATGCTGTCGAACGCAAAGCGCTCCTGCATCCGTTTTGCCCAGGCTTCACCGAAGGCATCCAGGGAGTCAAAGGCCTCGATCTCGCCGGCCACAGCGTACAGCAGCACGTGCTTGTCGCGTACCAGCAGCAGGTCCGCTGACAACAGAAGCGCTTTCTGCCCGGCGCGGGTGAAGGTGTTTTCAAGCAAATAGACATACGTGGCGGGCGAGGAGCGGGGCAGGCGCTCACCCAGTACCGGCCAGGCGGCGACAACCGCCAGCATGTCACGTTGGGTGTCATTGAGGGTGGATGGGCGCGCGGCTGCTGCGCTCATCCGGCCGTTGAGGTATTCCCCCAACCATTGCCAACGACTGATGCCGTGTTGATCGGCTTCGCTCCAGTAGTCAGTCAGCTCATGTTGAAAATGCAGGTAGAGCGATTCTGGCAGTTCATCGATCAGCGTGGCGATGACCTGCATGTCGATCAGCGCCGGCGCCTCAGGCTTGAGGATCCTGGGGATTTGTTGCGTCAGGTAGTACGGCAGTTCGCGTTGTGGGTGCAGGTCCAGCAACTGCGGGTTCAGCGCATGCGCGATGGCGACTTCGATCAAGGGGCGATAGGTGTAGTGGCCATCGGGATGCGGGATGGCCAGCTTGACCTCGCGCAGGTTCATCCTCAGGGACGGGTAGTGTTCCAGAATGCGTGTGCGCAAGGCATTGAACACCACGGAGTACAAGGCCGGGCGCGTGGCGAAACGCTCATGAACAGCCTGAGCGGCCAATTGGCTGAAGGCTGTGGTGCTTGGAGGCACGGAGGCGGGCATGACGAAATTCTTTTGCTGTTTGAGACCCAGGGTTCTGGGTCCGGCTCGACGAGCCGGTCAGGCATAGCAAATCGAATTTCGTCATGACACAGACGGTAGCGGGGTACCGCGCGTACCTGAAGCTGAGGGCGGCAAGCCCGTTTTCGCATTGGCTCCGGATCAGCCCCAAGCCTTGATTGGCTCAGGGGCTGCGCAGCCTGTCAGTTGTCATAGCCCAGGTTCGGCGCCAGCCAGCGCTCGGTCACGCTCAGGTCCTGGCCTTTGCGCGCGGTGTAGCTGGCGACTTGGTCCTTGTCGACCTTGCCCACGGCAAAATACTGCGCCTGCGGGTGAGCGAAGTACCAGCCGCTGACTGCGGCCGCCGGGAACATCGCGTAGTGCTCGGTGAGAAACACACCGCTGCGCCCGGCGTGCATTTCCCGCGCCTCGGGGTCCAGCAGTTGGAACAGCTGGGCTTTCTCGGTATGGTCCGGGCATGCCGGGTAGCCGGGGGCAGGGCGGATGCCGCTGTATTGCTCTTTGATCAGGGCCTCGTTGTCCAGCTGTTCGTCCTGGGCGTAGCCCCAGTGTTCCTTACGCACTTGCTGGTGCAACCATTCGGCGCAGGCTTCGGCCAGGCGGTCGGCGAGGGCCTTGACCATGATCGAGTTGTAGTCGTCGCCAGCGTCCTGATAGGCCTTGGCGACTTCTTCGGCGCCGATGCCGGCGGTGGTGATAAAGCCACCGATGTAGTCGGTCACGCCGCTGTCTTTAGGCGCGACGAAATCGGCCAGGGAGAAGTTCGGCTTGCCGTCGGTCTTGATGATCTGCTGGCGCAGGTGGTGCAGCTTGGCAATCGGCTGACCGTCGTCGCCATACACCTCCAAGTCATCATCCTGCACCTGGTTGCTCGGCCAGAAGCCGAACACGGCACGGGCGCTGATGAGGTTTTCGTCGATCAGTTTGTTGAGCATTTCCTGGGCATCGGCGTACAGCGCAGTGGCGGCTTCACCGACCACTTCGTCTTCAAGGATGCGCGGGAACTTGCCGGCCAGGTCCCAGGAGATAAAGAACGGCGTCCAGTCGATGTATTCGGCCAGCACCTTGAGGTCGATATTGTCCAACACCCTGGCGCCGGTAAAGGTCGGCTTGACCGGTGTGTAGCTGCTCCAGTCGAACTGCGGCTTCTTGGCGATGGCGGCCGGGTAGCTCAGGCGCTCGGTGCGCGCACTGCGGTTGGCGGTGCGCTCACGCACGTCGATGTATTCCAGGCGGGTTTTTTCGACAAAACCGGCCTTCAGCTCCTTGGACAGCAACTGCGTGGCCACACCCACGGCACGCGAAGCGTCGGTGACGTAGATCACCGCGTCGTTGCTGTACTTGGGCTCGATTTTCACTGCCGTGTGCGCCTTGGAAGTGGTGGCGCCGCCGATCATCAAGGGCAGGTGGAAGTCCTGGCGCTGCATCTCACGGGCCACATGCACCATTTCATCCAGCGACGGCGTAATCAGGCCGGACAGGCCGATAATGTCGCACTTCTGTTCCTTGGCCACCTGCAGGATCTTCTCCGCCGGCACCATCACGCCCAGGTCAACAATGTCATAGCCGTTGCATCCGAGCACCACGCCGACAATGTTCTTGCCGATGTCATGCACGTCGCCTTTTACCGTGGCCATCAGGATCTTGCCTTTGGCTTCGGGTTTGTCGCCTTTTTCCAGCTCGATAAACGGAATCAAATGCGCCACCGCCTGCTTCATCACGCGGGCGGACTTCACCACCTGGGGCAGGAACATTTTGCCGGCGCCGAACAGGTCGCCGACGATGTTCATGCCGGACATCAGCGGGCCTTCGATCACTTCGATCGGGCGCGCGAACGACTGGCGCGATTCTTCGGTGTCTTCGACGATGTGCGTGGTAATGCCTTTGACCAGCGCGTGCTCCAGACGCTTGTTGACGTCCCAGCCGCGCCATTCCTCGGTCTCGGCTTCTTTGACACTGCCGTCGCCCTTGTACTTGTCGGCAATCGCCAGCAGGGCGTCGGTGCCTTCCGGTGTGCGGTTGAGCACCACGTCTTCCACCGCGTCGCGCAGCTCGGCCGGGATCTGGTCGTAGATCTCCAACTGGCCGGCATTGACGATGCCCATGGTCAGGCCGTTGCGGATCGCATACAGCAGGAACACCGAGTGAATCGCCTCACGTACCGGGTTGTTGCCGCGGAACGAGAATGACACGTTGGACACGCCGCCGGAGGTCAGCGCATACGGCAGCTCGTCGCGGATATAAGCACAGGCGTTGATGAAGTCGACGGCATAGTTGTTGTGTTCTTCGATGCCGGTGGCGACCGCGAAGATGTTCGGGTCGAAAATGATGTCTTCCGGCGGGAAGCCAACTTCATTCACCAGAATGTCGTAGGAGCGTTTGCAGATCTCTTTTTTACGCGCTTCGGTGTCGGCCTGGCCGGCTTCGTCGAAGGCCATCACCACCACCGCCGCGCCGTAACGCTTGCACAGCTTGGCGTGGTGGATGAACTGTTCGACGCCTTCCTTCATGCTGATCGAGTTGACGATGCCCTTGCCCTGAATGCACTTGAGGCCGGCTTCGATCACATCCCACTTGGAGGAGTCGATCATGATCGGCACACGGGAGATGTCCGGCTCGCCGGCAATCAGGTTGAGGAAGGTCACCATGGCCTTCTTCGAATCGAGCATGCCCTCGTCCATGTTGATGTCGATCACCTGCGCGCCGGCTTCCACCTGCTGCAGGGCGACTTCCAGGGCTTCGGTGTAGTTGTCTTCACGGATCAGCCGGGCGAACTTGGCGGAGCCGGTGATGTTGGTACGCTCGCCGACGTTGACGAACAACGAGCTGCGGTCGATGGTGAACGGCTCCAGGCCCGACAGGCGGCAGGCCTTGGGAATGTCCGGAATCTGGCGCGGCGCATAACCGGCCACGGCCTTGGCGATGGCCTCAATGTGGCCCGGCGTGGTGCCGCAGCAACCGCCGACGATGTTGAGGAAACCGCTCTGGGCGAACTCTTCGATGACCTTGGCGGTTTCCGATGGCAGTTCGTCGTATTCGCCGAATTCGTTGGGCAGACCGGCGTTCGGGTGCGCCGACACATGGGTGTTGGCCTTGTTCGACAGCTCTTCCAGGTACGGGCGCAGTTCGCTGGCGCCCAAGGCGCAGTTGAGGCCGACCGAAATCGGCTTGGCGTGCGCCACCGAGTTCCAGAACGCTTCGGTGGTCTGGCCCGACAGGGTACGGCCGGAGGCGTCGGTGATGGTGCCGGAGATCATGATCGGCAGTTCGACGTTCAATGCTTCAAACACGCCTTGCACGGCGAAGATTGCGGCCTTGGCGTTGAGCGTGTCGAAGATGGTCTCGATCAGGATCAGGTCGGCGCCGCCTTCGATCAGGCCTTTGGTAGCCTCGGTGTAGTTTTCCACCAGCTCATCGAAGGTCACGTTGCGGTAGCCGGGGTTGTTCACATCCGGCGACAGCGAGCAGGTGCGGCTGGTCGGGCCAAGCACGCCGGCAACAAAACGCGGCTTGGCCGGGTTCTCGGCTGTTTTGGCGTCGGCGATTTTGCGCGCCAGGCGTGCGCCTTCTACGTTCAGTTCATACGCCAGTTCTTCCATGCCGTAGTCGGCCATGGAAATACGCGTGGCGTTGAAGGTGTTGGTTTCCAGAATGTCGGCGCCGGCATCCAGGTAAGCCTTTTCGATACCGCCGATCACGTCCGGGCGGGTGAGTACCAGCAGGTCGTTGTTGCCCTTGACGTCACTCGGCCAGTCGGCGAAGCGTTTGCCGCGATAATCCTGCTCTTCGAGCTTGTAGCTCTGGATCATCGTGCCCATACCGCCGTCGAGGATCAGGATACGGTCCTTGAGGGCTTGATGAAGGGCTTGCAGACGAACGCTACGGTCGGACATGGGGCTACTCTGGTCAGGCATTTCGGAGGGCGTGAATCATAGCAAACCTGTGCCGATTTAGAGCATGTACCGGTTTTGCATGAATATCGTTCATGTTGGTGGAGGTCTTGGCCCGGTAGACTTGCCGGCACTTATAGCGCACGCATTGAATCGGGACCGGATACATGTCACTTCGTTTACTCACCAGCGCCGTCCTGGCACTGGTCGCCTGCGTTGCACAGGCCAACGGACCCGCCCCGGCGATTTCCTATACCCGCGACATTCAGCCGATCTTCACTGAAAAATGCGTGGCCTGCCATGCCTGCTACGACTCTGCGTGCCAGTTGAACCTGGGCAGCGCCGAGGGCGCTGCCCGTGGGGCGAGCAAAACCCCGGTGTATGACGGCGAGCGTAGCCAGGCCACGCCGACCACGCGTTTGTTCTATGACGCCTTCGGCAAGCAGGCCTGGCAGCAAAAAGGCTTCTATTCGGTGCTCGACGCCCAAGGCAGCCAGGCGGCATTGATGGCGCGCATGCTGGAACTGGGGCATAACGCGCCGCTGCAACCGAATGCCAAGCTGCCCGACGAGATCGTGTTGGGCCTCAACCGCCAGAACATGTGCGCCATGCCCGGTGAGTTCAATGCCTACGCCGGCAGCCATCCCAAGGAAGGCATGCCGCTGGCGGTCACCGGTTTGACTGACCAGCAATACCAGACCCTGCAACGCTGGCTGGCCTCAGGCGCGCCGATTGATGCACAAGGCCTGGCGCCGAGTGCCAGGGAGGCCCTGCAAGTGCAGCAGTGGGAAAACCTGTTCAACCAGCCCGGCGCCCGCGAGAGCCTGGTGGCGCGCTGGCTGTATGAGCATTTGTTCCTGGCACACATTTACTTCGAAAACGGCGAACCGGGGCATTTCTTCCAGTGGGTGCGTTCGCGCACGCCGAGCGGGCAGCCTATCGACCTGATCGCCACTCGCCAGCCCAACGATGACCCCGGCACCCAGGTGTATTACCGCCTGTGGCCGGTGCAGGGTGTGATCGTGCATAAAACCCATATTACTTATCCGTTCAGCGCAGCGAAAATGGCGCGGATCAAAGACCTGTTCTATTCCGGCGACTGGCAGGTGAGCGCCTTGCCGGGCTATGGCCCTGGTCGCCGCGCCAACCCGTTCGAAACTTTCGAAGCCATCCCGGCCAAGGCGCGCTATCAGTTCATGTTGGATAACGCCGAATACTTCGTGCGCACCTTTATTCGCGGGCCGGTGTGCCGTGGGCAGATCGCCACGGACGTGATCCGCGACAACTTCTGGACCCTGTTCCAGGACCCGGACCATGACCTGTACATCACCGATGCACGTTATCGCGGCCAGGCCACGCCGTTGCTGGCGATGCCGGGGCAAAATGATGACGTGGGCAGCGTGCTGGGCCTGTGGCTGGCGTATCGCGACAAGCGCAACCAGTATGAAGCCTTGCGCCGAGACAGCTATGCGGACGTGCCGCCACCGAGCTGGTCAACGTTGTGGGCAGGGAATGACAATGCCTTGCTGACGATTTTCCGGCATTTCGACAGTGCTTCGGTGACCAAGGGCCTGATCGGCGAAGTGCCGCAGACGATGTGGCTCTTTGACTATCCACTGCTGGAGCGCACCTATTACCAGTTAGCGGTGAATTTCGATGTGTTCGGCAATGTGTCGCACCAGGCGCAGACGCGCTTGTATTTCGACTTGATCCGTAATGGTGCTGAGCAGAATTTCCTGCGTTTGATGCCGGCTGATACCCGCGATGACTTTATGGATGATTGGTATCAGAACAGCGGCAAGCTCAAGTTGTGGCTGGACTACGAGGCGATTGACGACGACAAGCCAAGCGGCTTGCATCTGGATGAAAAAGACCCGAAACGTGATTTTGCCAACCAGTTGTTGACGCGTTATGGCGATTTGAATGCCAGCCCGGACCCGATCAACCGTTGCACGGGTGCTTATTGCTCGCGCGATGGGATTGATCCGGCGTTGCAGGATGCCGATCAGGCGTTGAGCCGGCTGACGTCACGCCCGGCGGCGGGGCTCAAGGTGATTGACCAGTTGCCTGAGGCGACCATGCTGCGTATCGAGACCGCCAGCGGCAAGCGCGTGGTTTACAGCATGCTGCGTAACCGGGCGCACAGTAATGTGGCGTTCCTGCTGGGCGAGGCTTATCGCTATCAGCCTGGTTTGGATACCGTGACTATTTATCCGGGAGTGCTTAGCAGCTATCCGAATTTCATCTTCAATATCCCGGCGCAGGAAGTGCCTGAGTTTGTGGCGGCGATGGAGAGTGCCAAGGATGCAAAGCGGTTTGAGAAGGTGGTTGATCGGTGGGGGGTGCGGCGTAGTCATCCGTTGTTCTGGCAGTATTTCCATGATTTGTCGCAGTACATTCGTGAGACTGCGCCGGTGGAAGAGGGTGTGCTGGATATGAATCGGTACGAAAATCTCTGATGAGGTGGTTTGGTCTTTTCCGACAAAATTACTCGGACTTTGTACCTGCGTAATATTTTGGCGTAAACTGCCGGCAAGCCTGTGAGGAGTTTCCATGACTGCCATAACCATTACCGACGCCGCCCACGATTACCTGGCTGACCTGCTGTCCAAGCAGAACACCCCAGGCATCGGCATCCGCGTCTTTATCACCCAGCCTGGCACCCAGTACGCCGAGACTTGCATTGCCTACTGCAAGCCTGGGGAAGAGAAACCTGAAGACACCGCCCTGGGGCTCAAAAGCTTCACCGCGTACATCGATAACTTCAGCGAAGCCTTCCTCGATGATGCCGTGGTCGACTACGCCACCGATCGCATGGGCGGCCAGTTGACCATCAAGGCGCCCAACGCCAAGGTGCCGAACGTCAACGCCGACAGCCCAGTCAACGAGCGCATC
The DNA here is from genome assembly GCF_965653655.1 of Pseudomonas onubensis. NCBI lineage: Bacteria > Pseudomonadati > Pseudomonadota > Gammaproteobacteria > Pseudomonadales > Pseudomonadaceae > Pseudomonas > Pseudomonas onubensis. The sequence continues at coordinate 26,420 of NZ_CBFHAZ010000088.1, forward strand.
AACTATTACCTGCAAACCGAGATCAACCCGGGGCTGGCCAGCCACGGCGGTCAGGTCAGCTTGATCGATGTGGTCGAGGACGGTATTGCCGTACTCAAGTTCGGCGGCGGCTGCCAAGGCTGCGGCCAGGCGGACGTGACCTTGCGTGAAGGCATTGAGCGCACCTTGCTCGAGCGTATCCCGGAGCTCAAGGGCGTGCGTGACGTGACCGACCATACGCAGAAAGAAAATGCCTACTACTGAGTAAGGTGTTCACTGCGAAGAAAAAAACGGCGCCCCGTGAGCGCCGTTTTTTTATGTGCGCCAGGCATGGCGCGTTGCGCGAAGCGCAACCAGCTTGGCTGTGGTGGCCTCGCTGGTGACTTGGAGGTGAAAGTCCTCTACACACCCGGCAAGGGGAAGTGTTAGCCAGAGGC
>NZ_CBFHAZ010000089.1:0-26507 GCF_965653655.1 Pseudomonas onubensis
CGCGAATGCGGTGGTTCAGCAATACGCAGGCTGACTGACCCACCGCATTCGCGAGCAAGCCCGCTCCCACACGGGATGTTCGCAAGACTCAGGGTTGCTGTTTACGACCCGCCATATGCCTCAAGTACCCCACCAATAAATCCAGCTCGCCATCGGGCAGCACACTGGCGGTAAACGCCGGCATCTTCGCCTGTGGCCAATGCCGCAAACTCTGCGGGTCGCGGATGTAACGCTTGAGGAAATCCCCGCTGAAATACTCGGTGGGGTTGTAAGGAATATTCAGGTCCGGCCCCACCTGCGCATCGCCGGCGCCATTGAGCCGATGACACGCCAGGCAATTCTTCTGGAACAGCGCAAAGCCCTGATTGACCGGGTCATTCGCCGCCAGCTTCGGGTCTGGCAACAGCGCCGGGAAGCGTTCAGCCACCGTCTTCAATTGCTTGATCGCGGACACCTGGAACGGCCACTGCTCAGGGCTGATATGCCCGGCTTGCGGGTCGGTCCACACCAGGTAGAACGGCCCGGCACTCGGTTTGCCGTCTGCCAGCGCTGGCCACGGCTGGGCTGGGTCCTCCACTGCCAACCAGGCGCGGGCGCCGTGTTTTTCCAGCAGCGGCGCGGCTGTCAGCTCGGCCGCGAACCCATCCAGGGCCACGGCTTGCAGATGGTTCTCGGGCTTGAGGCCCGGCAGCAGAGAGGCCAGCGGCACGGCGCGATAGGTCATAGTGCGCTTGTAGGAAACGTCATCGACGATCTGCACCGTCTGCGCATCCGGGTGCTTGAGCAAATCAGCGGTCTGCCAGGTCTTGCGCGTGTGGTCGAGTTCGATGGTCAATTGCGCGGCCGTTGCCGGCAGGGCCAACAGCAAAGCGAGGAAGGCAAGGATCGGTTTCAAGGGAGAGCCCGGTTCAAGGTGGCGGTGGCGCCTACGATACCGGAAATCTGCGCGCAAAAAGACAGCCCCTGCAACAGGACCGCTATGCGCAATGTCCCGGCAGGTGCTGCCAAAAGCTGCAGTCCTGGTGATGTGTGTGCACGGAATCTGGAGGCTGAATCGTCACCCGATAACCTTGGTTAAATTGGGCAAGATCAGAATCAGTGTGGTGGCGAACAGAATAAGTCCCGCCTGACGTACTTTCGAATGTTTAAACATGGCTGACTGCCTTTTGTTGTTATTCCTGAGCGTCAAATGCGTGCCGATGTATTTCAGTATCGCGACGTGACGTTGCACTTTTCTTACAGTTGCTCCAGCAAAACCCGGCAGCAACTTCCTACTGATTCAACCTTAGAGCCCTCGTTCTTGGCGGCTTAGATCCATTTCATATCAGCTAATCATCATTTGCGCTAAAAACGGCATGAGGCTTATTGCCATCTTCGCGCCAGCCCCGAAGCTAGACAGCTAAAACGATTAATCAGCGGTTTCCCATAGCTGCCTACCGTTCGTCCGAGCGAGGGGGTCAAAAGCAATGAGCGCATCCGTCATTGAAACCGTGTCAATCGGGCCTGAAGGTAGGCACACACGCACTGGCTGTTCGAGGATGTCATGACCCAAGCTTTGATCTTTGATGCGATACGTACGCCCCGTGGCAAAGGCAAGGCCGATGGTGCCCTGCACAGCGTCAAACCGGTCAACCTGGTGGCGGGCCTGCTGACGGCGCTGGCGCAACGCAGCGACCTCGACACGCGCCAGGTGGATGACATCGTCCTCGGCTGCGTCACCCCGGTGGGCGACCAGGGCGCCGACATCGCCAAGACCGCCGCGCTGGTGGCCGACTGGGACATCAGCGTCGCTGGCGTGCAGATCAATCGCTTCTGTGCGTCGGGCCTGGAAGCGGTGAACCTTGGCGCAATGAAAGTGCGCTCGGGCTTCGAAGACCTGGTGGTGGTCGGCGGTGTCGAGTCCATGTCCCGCGTGCCCATGGGCAGCGACGGCGGCGCCTGGGTGCTCGACCCGCATACCAATCTGCACAGCCACTTCACGCCGCAAGGTATCGGCGCGGACCTGATCGCGACACTCGAAGGCTTCACCCGCCAGGACGTCGACACCTTCGCCCTACAGTCCCAGCAGAAAGCGGCCAGGGCTCGTGCAGACGGTTCCTTCAACAAGTCGCTGATTGCGGTGCAGGATCAGAACGGCATCGTGCTGTTGGACCATGATGAATTTATCCGTGGTGACTCGACCCTCGAAGGTCTTGGCAAGCTCAAACCGAGTTTCGAGATGATGGGCCAGATGGGTTTCGACGCCACTGCACTGCGGGTCTACAGCCATGTGGAGCGTATCCACCATGTTCACACGCCGGGCAACAGCTCCGGCATCGTCGACGGAGCCGCGTTGATGCTGATCGGTTCCGAGGCCAAGGGCCGCGAACTGGGCCTGCAACCACGGGCGCGCATCGTCGCCACGGCGGTCACCAGCACCGACCCCACCATCATGCTCACCGGCCCCGCACCGGCGACGCGCAAGGCATTGGCCAAAGCCGGTTTGCGCGTTGAAGACATCGACCTGTTCGAAGTCAACGAAGCGTTTGCTTCTGTGGTTCTCAAGTTCATCAAAGACATGGGCATCGACGTCGCCCGAGTCAACGTCAACGGCGGCTCCATCGCCATGGGCCACCCGCTGGGCGCCACCGGCTGCGCGATTCTCGGCACCCTGCTCGACGCGCTGCAAGTGCGCCAGCAGCGCTACGGGCTGGCCACCCTGTGTGTCGGCGGTGGCATGGGCATCGCCACCATCATCGAACGCCTCTGAGCCCAAGGAATTTGTCATGACCGAAGCCATTCGTTACGAAAAAGGCCAGGACCAGATTGTGGTGCTGACCCTCGACATGCCCGGCCAGAGCGCCAACACCATGAACGGTGTGTACCGCGAGGCCATGGCGGCCACTGTCACACGTCTAGAGGCGGAAAAGGCCGACATCGCCGGCGTCGTTATCACCTCGGCGAAGAAGACTTTCTTCGCCGGTGGCGACCTCAATGAACTGATCAAAGTCGATAAAGCCCACGCCAAGGATTTCTACGACAGCGTGCTGGTGTTGAAGGCGCAACTGCGGCGCCTGGAAACTCTCGGTAAACCGGTGGTGGCCGCGATCAATGGCGCAGCGCTGGGCGGGGGTTGGGAGATTTGCCTGGCGTGTCATTACCGCGTTGCGCTGGATGACAAGTCCACCCAGCTTGGCCTGCCGGAAGTCACCCTGGGCCTGTTACCGGGCGGCGGCGGGGTAGTGCGCATGGTGCGCATACTCGGGCTGGAGAAGGCCTTGCCGTATTTGCTGGAAGGTAAAAAAGTACGGCCGCAGCAGGCATTGCAGGCGGGTTTGATCAATGAGCTGGCGGCGGATCGCGATGAGCTGCTGGCCAAGTCCCGCGCCTGGATTTTGGCCAATCCCGAGGCCAAACAACCGTGGGACAACAAGGGCTACCAGATCCCCGGCGGCACGCCGTCAAATCCAAAAGTTGCGCAGATGCTGGCCATCGCGCCGTCGATTTTGCGCAGTAAAACCAATGGCTGTTTCCCCGCGCCGGAGAAAATCCTCTGTGCGGCGGTAGAAGGCGCCCAAGTGGATTTCGACACCGCGCACCTGATCGAAACCCGCTACTTCACCGAGCTGGTCACCGGGCAAGTGGCGAAAAACATGATCGGCACCTTCTGGTTCCAGCTCAATGAGATCAACGCCGGCAGCTCACGGCCCAAAGGTTTTGCCCCTTATGTCACGCGTAAGGTGGGCGTGCTGGGCGCCGGGATGATGGGCGCAGGCATTGCGTATGTGAGTGCCTGTGCGGGCGTCGAGGTGGTGCTCAAGGACATCAACCTGGCGGCTGCCGAGAAGGGTAAGGCGCATTCTGCCGCGCTGCTGGACAAGAAAGTCAGCCGTGGGCAATTGACCGCCGAACAGCGCGAAAGCACCTTGGCGCGGATTCATCCTGTGGCCTCCGATGCCGACCTGGCCGGTTGCGACCTGATTATCGAAGCCGTGTACGAAGACCGTGAACTCAAAGCCAAACTCACGGCGGCGGCGCAAAGCGTGGTCGGCAGCGAGGCGGTGATCGCCTCCAACACCTCCACCTTACCCATCAGTGGCTTGGCGACCGCAGTGCCCGATCAAGGCAAATTCATCGGCCTGCATTTTTTCAGCCCCGTCGACAAGATGCCGCTGGTGGAAATCATCAAGGGCAACCACACCCGCGACGAAACCCTGGCCCGAGGTTTTGATTTCGTACTGCAAATCAAGAAAACCCCGATCGTGGTCAACGACAGCCGCGGCTTCTTCACCTCGCGGGTGTTCGGCACCTTCACCAATGAAGGCATCGCCATGCTCGGCGAAGGCGTGGCCGCGCCGATGATCGAAACCGAAGCGCGCAAGGCCGGTATGCCGGTGGGGCCGTTGGCGGTGTCGGATGAAGTTTCCCTCAGCTTGATGAGCCATATCCGACAGCAAACGGCGAAGGATCTGCAAGCCGAAGGCAAAGCGCTGCCGACTCACCCGGCCACGGCCGTGATCGATCTGTTGGTGAATGAATACAAGCGCACGGGCAAGGCGGCAGGCGGCGGTTTTTACGACTACCCCGCGGGCGGGCACAAGCATCTGTGGCCCGAGCTGAAAACCCGCTTCGAACAAGCCGGCAAACAGATCTCTGCGCAGGATGTGCGCGACCGTTTACTGTTTATCCAGGCGATTGAAACCGTGCGGTGCGTGGAGGAGGGCGTGTTGCTGTCCACGGCGGATGCCAACGTGGGGTCGATCTTCGGCATTGGTTTTGCCGCGTGGAGTGGCGGTGCGTTGCAGTTTATCAACCAGTATGGCTTGAACGACTTTATTGCCCGGGCGCGTTACCTGGCCGAGCAATACGGGGAGCGGTTCTCGCCGCCAGCGTTGTTGCTTGATAAGGCTGCACGGGACGAAGCCTTCCGGTGATCAAAATGTGGGAGCGGGCTTGCTCGCGAAGACGGTGGGTCAGATAAGGCTGATGTTGACTGGCACACCGCCCTCCCACAGGAGACTTGCTTTGCAGGCACATTTCAAGGCAGGCTCTGGGCTGTGCATTATTCCCATCACCGTGTCAGGTATTTTTTATGTCGCTACGCGTCTGTATCCTGGAAACCGATATCCTGCGTCCAGGCTTGATCGATCAATACCAAGGGTACGGGCAGATGTTCAAGCGCCTGTTCTCCAAGCAACCTATTGCCGCCGAATTTGTCATCTACAACGTGGTGCAGGGCGAATACCCGCCTGCTGACGAGGTGTTTGACGCCTACCTGATCACCGGCAGCAAGGCCGACTCCTTCGGCACCGACCCGTGGATCCAAACCCTCAAAACCTACGTACTCGAACGCTATGAGCGTGGCGACAAGCTGCTGGGCGTGTGCTTCGGTCACCAGCTACTCGCGCTGCTGCTGGGCGGCAAAACCGAACGCGCCAGCCAAGGCTGGGGCATGGGCATCCACGACTACAAGATGAACGCCAAGGCGCCCTGGATGAGCCCGGTGGTGGAAGAACTGACCTTGCTGATCAGCCACCAGGACCAGGTCACCACACTGCCGGACAACGCCACCGTGATCGCCTCCAGCGACTTTTGCCCGTATGCCGCGTACCACATCGAAGACCAGGTGCTGTGCTTCCAGGGCCACCCGGAGTTTATCCACGACTATTCCCGCGAGTTACTGGAGATTCTTCAGACAACCCTGGGCGAAAAGGTTTACACCCACGGCGTGGCCAGCCTTGCGCGTGACCACCACGGTGCCACCGTGGCGGAATGGATGATGCGCTTTGTCGCCCACAAGCCAGAGGCTGCGGCTTAAAGCCAGCCCGAGCGTTTAAAGCTAGCCCACAAACTGGTGCAGCCCACCGCAATAAACCCGAGCACCGCAAAATAGCCGTAGTGCCATTGCAGCTCGGGCATGTTCTGGAAGTTCATCCCATAAATCCCCGCCACCGCCGTGGGGAATGCCAGAATCGCCGCCCACGCAGCGAACTTGCGCTGCACCACGCTTTGCCGCGAAGCCTCCAGCAACACACCGATCTCGATGGTCTGGCTGGCAATATCGCGCAGGGTAGTGAGGTCTTCCATCTGCCGCGTCACGTGGATCTGCACATCGCGAAAATACGGGCGCATATTCTTGTCGATAAACGGGAAGCTGAGCTTCTGCAGCTCCTGGCTGATCTCCACCATCGGCGCCACATAACGCTTGAGCCGCAGCACATCGCGGCGCAGGCCGTGCAGGTTCTGTATATCGCGCTCGCTCAGTGAACTGCACAGCACGTTGCGCTCCAGCTCATCAATCTCGGCGTGGATCGCTTCGCTCACCGGCTGGTAGTTTTCGGTGACGAAATCCAGCAGCGCATAGAGTACGAAATCTTCCCCATGCTCCAGCAACAACGGCCGCGCCTCACAGCGCTGGCGCACAAAGCCGTAGGACGCCGAGTGACCGTTGCGGGCAGTGATGATGTAGCCATTGCCGGCAAAGATATGGGTTTCGATAAACTCCAGCTTGCCGTTCTCGCGCACCGGTGAATAGGTGACGATAAACAGCGCATCGCCGAAGGTTTCAAGCTTGGGGCGGCTGTGTTTTTCCAGGGCGTCTTCGATGGCCAATTCATGCAGGTTGAACTGACGTTGCAGGTTGGCCAGCTCCTGGGCGCTGGGTTCTTCCAGGCCTATCCATACAAAATGGTCGGGTTTGGCGGCCCAGGCGGCGCCTTCGTCGAGGGTGATATCGGTGACTTTCTTACCGGCGCTGTAAACGGCTGCCGCAACAACTCTACCCATGGTGCTGATCGCTTCTTATTAGGAGGACAGGTGTTGGGCAGCTTAGCTGGAGGCGAGTTCTATTGTTGCGGCATTTTGCAGTTCGCGGTCCATTGCCGCGATGCAGTCTTCCATCTGCGCCTGACACGTCTGCATCAACGTCGGGATGTCATCCGAAGTCAGCCCACAGGTAGGAATCGGCGGCAAAGAGCGTATGAGTACATCACCGCTGTTCCAGCGATTGAGCTGCATATGCTTGACGTAAGTGCTGGCACACACCTGAACGATCGGCACACCGGCCGCAATTGCCATGTGGAACGCGCCCTTCTTGAACGGCAGCAAGCCATTGCCCAGGTTGCGCGTGCCTTCGGCGAACACCCAAATCGAGGTGTCCTCATGCTGCAAGGTCTTTGTGGTGGTAAGCATCGCCCGGCGCGCCTTGTGCGCATTGCCGCGGTCAATCAACACATTGCCCGCCAGCCAGAACAACTGGCCGAACAACGGCACCCACTTCAGACTCTTTTTAGCGATACACACCGTGCGATGGGGCACCACATTGCCGAATATAAACAGGTCATAGTTGGACTGATGGTTGGCGATGACCACACAGGTGCCAGGTTTGTTACGCAGCGAGTCGACATCGGCCTTCAGGTTCAAGCCCAGGATACGCATGGCAGGCAGCGCATACAGGCGAGCGCACAGGCGGCTGTTGTCCGGGTTGAACGGCCGGCAAACACCCAAAAGCACGCCCAATAACCCGGCGACCATAAAGTGCAGGCCCATCAACAACATACGTAACAGAAAAAGCATCGACACAGCCCACCGGGACAAAAGGTGGCGCAGTGTACGGATGTGCACTGTATTCGGCAATTGCCCCTACAGACGTAGGAGATAGGCGATGTTTAAGCACATGTTTCAACGTATGCCGACACAGCCCGGCTAGAGCGGCTAAAGACGCTGCGGATTTATTTGTAAGAAAAAGCCCGACTCAAGGTCGGGCTTAGGCGCATCAGCTATAGGGCATTAGCCCAGGTTGTGGCCCTGATCCTGAATGATTGCATCATCCAAGGCTTCCAGCAGTGCCTTACGCACCTTCAGCTTGGTGTGCTTGTGGGCATTCATGTTGATCTTCTTCAACTGCCGCGCAGCCTCCAGGGCCGCTGCGTGCAACTCCTCCGGCGCCACCACCTTATCCAGGAAGCCGGCCCCCAACGCGCCCTGCGGGTCAAACATCTCGGCATTGATCACCGAACGATGAAACGCCGACTTACGCAGACGGTCCCGCGCCAACTCGATACCGGCGTGGTGCATGGTCATGCCGATCGCCACTTCGTTCAGGCCAATGCTGAACGGGCCTTCCACACCAATCCGGTAGTCCGCCGACAACAGCAGGAACGCACCCTTGGCCACCGCATGCCCAGGGCACGCCACAATCACCGGGAACGGGTGCGACAACAGGCGCCGCGCCAACGTCGAACCCGACGTCACCAGGCCAATGGCTTCTTTAGGGCCAGCGGTCATCACTTTCAAATCATAACCACCTGACAGAATCCCCGGCGTACCGGTGATGATCACCACCGCCCGATCCTTCTCGGCCTGATCCAGCGCAGCGTTGAACTCAGCAACCACTGCTGGAGAAATGGCGTTTACCTTGCCGTTGCTCAAGGTCAGGGTCGCGATACCGTCTTCGAGGTGGTAGGCAATCAACTCACTCATGACGCGGTTCCTTGTAGGAATTGTTATAGATAGGCTGTTAATAGAAGCGCATGCGCAGACGTTACCCACCACGCCCGCCCCGGTAAAGCGCCATGACTGACTACACAGTCAGACTTTTCCCGCCTTCCCAAGGCTAGACGGCCCGCAGCAGGGCACAGCCGCCGCGCCAGACGCCCGCAACCGATGCCCAAGAATGGCAGATTCACCGCCCCTCACCGAGCGAGTCACGGCATAACCGTCTAAGCGCATGAAAATTCTGAAAAAAACCTTTGCCATCAGAAAGGCTTTCGACTACATTAGCGCGCCTCGACAGACTGAACTGGTTTGACGAGATACGGTGAAGTGTCCGAGTGGCTTAAGGAGCACGCCTGGAAAGTGTGTATACAAGAAATTGTATCGAGAGTTCGAATCTCTCCTTCACCGCCACATTAAGTAAACACAAACCCCCGGTTTTCCTAGAGAAAGTCGGGGGTTTGTGGTTTTTGGTGTCTAAAAAAGGGCCAAATGGGAATGATATGGGAATGCGGGAGGGCGTTAAGCCTCTTCAGCTTGCTGGAAACGGTTGACCTCCACAGATAAGCTCAGGCATCTCCGGCACTTTTTCTGGCCTGAGTATCCCGTTCGATTTGATTGGCATAAAAGGAATGACTGCATGATGAATGAATTGAATGATGAAAGTCTTTTTACCGAAGATGAGAGTCAGCTTGAAAGTGAGAAAGATATTGATATTACTCACGAGAATTTTGATTTTTCATCCATCGCCATCAGCGCCAGCGATTGGACAACGGAAACAATTGTTGGTCAGATAGATAAAGGCAACATCCTTTTAAGTCCAGATTTTCAACGTCGCGATGCTTGGGATGCTTCAAGAAAAAGTCGTTTTATTGAGTCGCTGATTTTGGGCTTTCCAATTCCTCAAATAGTCTTAGCAGAGTCTAAGGCAAAAAAAGGCTCCTACATCGTTCTGGATGGTAAACAACGGCTATTAAGTATTCGTCAATTTTTTGCTACAAACGATCAGGCTGAACACTATAAAAAATTAACCTTAAAGAACCTTGATTTGAAAGGTGATTTGAATAATAAAACGATTGAAGCTCTAAGGGATAATCCGAAGTTTTTAAATGATATAGCGTCTTTGGAGAATCAAACGATAAGGACTGTTGTTATAAAAAACTGGGGTGATGAACGATTTTTGTATCATGTTTTCCTTCGCTTAAATACCGGAAGCGTTCCTCTTTCACCTCAAGAGCTGAGACAGGCTTTACACCCTGGACCTTTCGTAAACTTCCTTGAGAAAAAGTCTACAGATTCTACACAGTTGAGGGAAATTCTAAAAATTAAAAGCGCAGACTTCAGGATGCGAGATTCTGAGTTGTTGCTCCGATACTTTGCGTTTAGAGAGTTTTTGACTTCCTATAAGGGGGACTTAAAGAATTTTCTTGATACTACTTGTAAGAATTATAATGATCGTTGGCCAGCGTGTGAGGCACAAGTAAATCAGCAGTATGAAGACTTTATCTCTTCACATGAAGCAGTTAAGACAATTTTTGGTAATCATGCATACAGAAAGTGGACAGGTCAGCAATACGAGTCCAGGTTCAATCGAGCTGTTTTTGATGTCATGATTCTAGCATTCTCCAATTCGGAGGTTAGAAAGCTATCAGTAGGACGCCACGAAGCAATAGAGACTGCTTATAAGGAAGTATGCAGCGAAGCAGCTTTTTTAACATCTGTTGAATCTACCACTAAGAGTATGGATGCCACTGTGACTAGATTAGCTATCTGGTACGAGAAATTAAACAGCTTGATCGGGAGCGATTTAGGCGTTCCTCATAAGGAGAACGGCAGCATTGTAGTGAAAAAAGCTCATGAGTAATACTCTGAGATTTGCAGAGCTTTCTAAAAGGTTAGTCGAGCTCGAAGATCATCTTATTACTAAGGAGTTTAGTGAGATAGGTGATTACGAGGAACATGTTAAAGATAAGGCGCGTGGTTACAGACTGTTGGCTCATGCAGAAGTCGAGTCATATCTTGAAGACGTTGTTATGCAAGTTGCCGATAAGACTTTGGCGAAATGGCAGGAGTCTAGCGTTGGCAGCAAAGAGTTAATTAGTGTCTTGGCATCTCTTAAAAATGATCCTGACATATCTGATAAAAGACTGAATGCACTGAAGACTACTCAGGAGGTTGTCAATTTTTCGTTTGTAACCTTTAAACAAAGAATTGTGAAAAACAATGGTATAAAGGAAAAGGACGTGAAAGCTCTCATGGGGCCGATCGGCATTGATATCGAAGCTTCAATGCCAGAGCTTCTTCCATTGCTTGACAGTTTTGGTACGAAACGAGGTGAAGTGGCTCACAGTACATCGCTGAAGAAAGAGATAAATCCAAAAGATGAGGTTGCGGATGTTAGAAATATATACGATCACCTTGAGCGGCTCGATAAAAGTATGTTTTTGATTATCGAATCTCTCAGCTAAGTATCGCGATGCTTGCAGTAGGGGGGAGAGCTCCCCCCTTACTTATCTGTTGGTGCTCGATAGAGCTCAGTGTTCTGCTAGGGATCAAGGCTACGTTATCTTGTAGACGGTGGATTAAGTTTTAATGCTAGTTGTAGAATTTCGATAACGTCTGGTCCATCTTCGTTGATCCATGTTCCATAGTGCTGGCGGATCATGTTTCTATTTGTGTGATCCATCTGTTCAGCAATCCAATCAATCGATGCCACACCCGTGGTCAGCAGCTGGTTGGCGTAGGTGCGCCGACACTGGTCAGGTCCGCGATAACGAACCCCTGCCAGACGGAGAACGGGGCAGATTTATTTAAGCGGCCACTTTTCTTGATAGGCCATTTTTGAAAGTGCTTAGGCAGCTTCGCGGCCCAACACAGGGCTGGCCTGCTCGCCGCAGTAAAAACCTCTTCATATCTGGCGGATGTTAGCTGGATACGGCCGGTTTACTCAGAAATAGATGTGCAGTTTTTGCACAAATATTGTTCATTTCTGTGTGTATTTCAAATATGAAAGCCTCCCTTAAACTCGACGCCACTCACCCCGTCACGGTTTAAGGAAACGCACAAATGACCAACCCCTCTCAACTGACCATCCGCGCAAGGTCTGGCGCAACACCCGTCACCCAGCTTGACCCAGTCACCACCGCACTGCTGGTCATCGATTTCCAGAACGAATATTTCAACGGCAAGATGCCGATCCCCGAAGGTGCGGCCGCGCTGCATAACGCCCAGTGCCTGGTCGAATTCGCCGACCAGCAGAAGATCCCGGTCATTCACATCCAGCACCTCGCACCGGCCGGTTCCGCAGTGTTTGCCCAGGACGGCAACACCGTCGATTTCCACCCACTGATGCAGCCGCGCGCTCAAGACACACTGGTGCAGAAGACCAGCGTCAGCGTGTTCGCCAGCACTGACCTGCACAACCAACTTCAGCACCAGGGCATCCGTACCCTGATCATCTGCGGCTTGATGACTCACGCCTGTGTCGCGGGTGCGGCCCGTGATGGTGCGGCGTTGGGCTACGCCATTGTGGTTGCTAGCGATGCCTCGGCGACCCGGGCAATCACCCGTGCCAACGGTGAGTCGGTGACCCAGGACCAACTGCATGCCTCGGCACTCGCTGAAATTGAAGACACCTTTGGTGACGTGCTGACCACGTCCCAAGTCATCGGCTTGTCTGTGCGCTAACGGTCGGCCTTTCAGCACCCTAATTCAACTCGTCAAACAGGACTGCGTCATGACTTGCACATTCGCCACTCCATCGAGCCGCCTTCTGCCCAAGCTGTTCAAGTCTGCCGTCATCGGCCTGGGCTTGATAATGGGCCTCGGCCAGTTTGCTGCCGCCGCCGAAGCACCGGCTAACCCACACCCGACCATTCGCGCCATGTTCGGTGCCAAGCCGGCCGACAAACTGGACGCCAAGACCACCGCACTGTTGGTGATCGACTTCCAGAATGAGTACTACACCGGCCGCATGCCGATCCCGGATGGCATGAAAGCCCTCGAAAACACCCAGCGCCTGATTGCATTTGCAGACAAGGAACACATCCAGGTGATCCACGTGCAGCACATCGCTCCAAATGGCGCCGCAGTATTTGCCAAAGATGGCAAGACCGTGGATTTCCATCCGCTGATGAAGCCGCGCCCACAAGATAAGGTGATTCAGAAAACTACCGTCAGCGTGTTCGCCAGTACCGATATTGATGCCCAACTGAAGAAAGCCGGGATCAAGACGCTGATCATTTCCGGCCTCATGACTCACGCCTGTGTCGCCGCTGCAGCGCGTGACGCCACGCCGTTGGGCTACGACGTTGTGGTAGCATCCGATGCCACTGCAACCCGCGCCATCACTCGCGCTAATGGGCGTTCGGTGACCAAGGACGAGCTGCATGATTCGGCGCTGGCCGAGATCGAAGACACCTTCGGTTCGGTGCTGACCACCGCGCAAATCGTCGCCTTACCGGTGAATTGATCAGCTTGATAACTCATTGGGAGTAACGCCCGCTTCATGAACCAGTTATCTGCCATGCGCGCCTTTCGGTGCATTGTCGAGGCCAAGGGCTTCTCTGCTGCGGCAGAGCGGCTGGACACTACCCACTCGACGATTTCACGGCAGTTGCAGCAGTTGGAACTTGAACTGGGCGTTCAGTTGATCAATCGCAACACCCGCCGCTTCAGCCTGACCGGCCCTGGGGAGCAGTACTTCGCAGCCTGTGTCGATATTCTTGACCGCCTCGATGCGGCTACCCAGGCCATGGCACAGGGGCATCAGCGCCCCGAAGGCCTGTTGCGGGTCAGTGTGCCGCTAGTGGTGGGTACGCTGGACTTGCCGCACTGGTTGCCGGGGTTCCAGAAGCGTTATCCCGATATCGAACTTGAACTGTGCTGCGACGACAAATTCGTAGACCTTGTGGCTGAGGGCTTTGATGTCGCCATCCGTATTGCCAGCGCCCTGGGCGATACCACGCTGATCGCCCGCACCCTGACTGTTTCAAAGCGCGTGCTGGTGGCGTCGCCTGCCTACATCCGCACCCACGGTTTACCGCGCACCGCCCAGGAACTCGCTGAGCATCGCTTGCTGAGGTTTGTCGGGGAGGCGTCAGACTGGCAACTCACCTCGGCGCGGGGTGCAACCGTGAGCGTCACGCCCAAAGGCCAATTCAAGACCAACACCATCACTGCCTTGCACGCCGCCACACTGGCCGGCGCCGGCATTGGCTGTTTCACGCATGCCACGGTGCGCAACAACCTGGCGCAAGGGCAACTGGTGCCCATCCTGCCCAATTACTCGATGGGCGAGTGGCGTTACTGCGCGCTGTACCCGCAATCCCGGCACTTGGCGCCCAAGGTCAGGGCGTTTGTGGATTACATGGCGGATTTTTACCAGGTGGATGCTAAAGCCGCTGTCTGAGAAAGGAAAAGGACAGATTTTTATTTGAGTCTTGTCACGGGCTCCATGCGAGGCAATTAAACCCCTGATTTCGGGAGAAACCAGGGGTTTTGTGATCTCTGGAGTTTGAAAGCTGCCGTTTCTAGATCACGCGCCGGGCATATCCATGCGTCGGCCTATGACGTCCAGCAAATCGCAGCCATCGCGCAACGGGATTGAACACAGCAAGGCAAAATCACTGAGAACAACGGCATCACTACTGATCTCGCTGCGCAGTGCAAGGTTCTCAAGGACTTGGGTGACGGCACGCAGCCGAAAACTCGCGGCGTCGAGGAGGATTTCCAGGGGGACGGTGGTATCGACAAAAAGGGCGGGGGTGGCGCTGTCGTTGCTGGTGAGGGCTATGTATTGGTTCATGCGTTAAGTCCATTGAGACAAAGATAATAACGACGCAGCTTTCATGGCCTACTTCCAAAAACGGCAGTCGCCTGAAATAACGTCGTTTACATTCCGTCTTATCATCGAGTCGCCAAACCCGGCCGCTCACACAGCGACCCATCGACTATAAGGTCGGCTTTTGAGAAACGGGAGCGTACGGCTTCCGAATAACCTGTAGGACCTTGCCCTGATTCATGCATGTGGTCGCCAGGTCAGTATTTCAAGGCCACTGAAAACGTGATTATGTCTAGGATGATTTCTAAGAAAGGAGCTTTCCCATTACCAAAAATCTCCGCATCTCAGCCGTAAAACACGTTGCTGGTCACTATTCTCTTGAGATCGAATGGAGTAACGGTAAGCACTGTACCGTTGATCTCTTCAAGCAGATAAATGATTTCGAAGTCCTCAAGCCGCTTCAGAATTTGGCAGTGTTCAGCCGGGTAACGGTCGGTGATTGGGGCCTTGATTTGACTTGGGGTAATGAAGTCGAGCTGTCAGCGTCAACGCTTTATCGTTTCGCATAATGATTACAAAGGACACTACACCTAAACGTAACTGTATTACGCTAAAAGGGCGGCCAATCGAGCCGTACTAATACATTTTGTAAACCTTCGGCCCTCAATGCCTATGCCGATTATGCACATCCAGAAAATGCGTATGACTATGCCGCATCACGCTATGAGGAGGAGAGAGGGGCGGGACTTGCTTAATCTTCGTGTTTTAGGCGAATTTAATAAGCTTTCCCCTTTTCGCTGCCTTTTAGCTGGTTTATAGTTGGACTTCAATAAATTCACAGACCAAGAGATTAAAATGGACGAGAAAATCTTCTTCAATCAAGGGAATGTAAGTGTGAGCAATAGTAGGTTTATTGTTGATGGTCAGACCTATGCAATGAGCAACGTGACCTCTGTAAAGTCTGGCGTCACGCCTCCCGATAGAGGCGCTGCAATAATTATTGCCATAATAGGTTTGGCTTGTTTGTTTGGGAGCGGCTGGGTGTTCGTGGTTGGCATCGTAGCGGTAGCTATAGCTGTTCTGGCTTGGATGGGTAGCAAGGCAAAATACTCTGTGATTTTAAACACCTCATCAGGTGAGAATAAGGCATTGGTAAGTGAGGATAGACCGTATATAGCTAATGTGGTTGCTTCATTAAATGAAGCCATTGTTAGCCGGGGTTGATGTGCTTGAAATAAGCCTAAAGGCCAATAAAGTAGTCCACTTCTTTATTGGTAGTTAGACTTCGTGGGTATAAAGGAGAGGGGCGAATTTATTTGATTTTCGTATGTTAGGCGAGATTTAATAAATTTGTCCCTTTCGTATTTCGCGTTACTCAATTGTCCTGTGCGATGTGTACACATGATCAGCAGCAGCGCGCAATGCGTAGGCACATACCTGGATTAAAGTAGTCCATTTCTGAAACGTTAAAACCACCCCTCTGCACGTCTTACCTCCGCCGTTACGCTTTCTTATAGTCCTGCGCCTCAGCCACTTGGAGGTGCACGCATGCAGGGACCCTACGCATTTATCAATGAACATCCCCAGCCTTATCCATTGCTTAAACTAAGCTTGGCGCTTGATCCGTATACATACACCAAGTTCGACACCCTCAACCAGCACATCCGCAACACGGTGGTGTTGCCGGGGCAATTGGTGATCATCGGGGATAGCCGAACCGCCGCTTGCACCGCGGAAGAAGCACAGCTGATGCGCTCGGCGCAAAATATAAAGCTCGCCCTGTTGGCGTATTCCGCAACTGACCAATTTCTGATCAAAAACTATGATCAGGTGCAGGCCATCTTGACTTATTCGTCCCTTGGCATCGGCAGTGCTAGCAATGCATGGAGCAAGCATTTGGCGCAAGTTGAGAAGACCCTTATGGAAATCGAGGATCTGCATAAGCAGTACTTGAGCAAAGGCACCACTGGGGCGAGGGAGGAGTTTTTGGTTAAGCGAAGGGCGCTGTTTGCCAGGTTGGATAGCCAAATCTCGGGCATGGCGCGCTTTGGTACGGGGTTGAAAAACGAAGGTTCGATAAAAAAGATGTTGGGGATTTCAAGTAAAAGCTATTGGCAGCATGGAGAAATTCGTGGGTATGAGGAAAGGGTCAAGCATTTGGCCAAGGCCTCGCAAATATTGAAGAAGGGGACTTACATTGGCATAGCGCTGGATGTTGGGGCGACGGCGCTGGAGATAACGGAGGCGTGTTCCACGGGGCGTGAGCAAGCGTGTACGCAGGCTAAATATGTTGAAGGAGGCAAGTTGGTGCTGGGCGTTGGTGGTGCATCCGCAGGCGGGACACTGGGTGCTTATGTCGGAGCCACTGCCTGCGCGATTGTTTTTGGCATACCTACAGCGGGTGCCGGAGCTTTGGCCTGCGCTATCGTCGGTGGTGTTGCGGGTGGATTTACTTTAGGCAAGCATGGAAGTGGATGGGGGGAGAAAACAGGCAATTTTCTTTACAAGACTACGAGGGATTGAAATGGATTTTGAAATTATTGGTATGGGCTCAGGTGTCCTCCTACTACTGAGTTTTCCGATCGTCTTTTCTGCCATGTTCAAAAAACTCGATGCTGCTGAACGTCATATGCAATACAGCAGCTTTATAGTCGGGTGCAGGCACACTTTTCGTAATGCCCCCTTTGAAGGAAGGCCCCAACGCGTCTACGCCATGGCCACCGTCATTCTTATGCCAAAAGTCATTGAGTGGAGGGGCATGGTACTGGTTGAGGATGTTGAAAAAATACCGAGGCACCTGAAGTACTGGATGGTCATACCAACACTGGTTACCTGTCTCGCCGCTTTCGGTCTTATCATCAGCTCGTTGTTTATTCGCGACTAGTCCTCCATGGGAAAGGGCGACTGTCTTTCGCCCCTTTCCCAAAACGTCATCCGGCAGACTTCTGTCGTCAGGCCCTCAATGCCGATGCCGATGATGCACATCCGGAAAATGCGCATGGCTATGCCGCATCACACTATGAACATGCACATGACTGTGCGGCTGCGCCGGGTCCCACTCAAACCCGTGCTCATGCTGATGATGTTCATCATGCACATGCCGATGCCCATGTTCCGTCGCCTCATGCAGGTGCTCATGGGCATGCCGCTCCGTCAGGTGCAGCCACACGCCCACGGCCATCAACGCGGATGCAATCCAGAATGCCACCGTTACCGATTCCCCAAATGCCAGCAGGGCAACAGCCGCGCCGAGGAAGGGGGCCGTCGAGAAGTAAGCGCCCGTGCGTGCGCTGCCCAACCCCCGCAACGCCAGCACGAACATGACCAGGCTGATGCCATACCCCAAAAACCCAACCAACAAGATGGGCGCCAGCTGCGCCACACCCGGAATCTGCGCGCCGAGGTAAAGCGCCAGGCTGCAATTCACCAGCCCGGCTATCAATCCCTTGGCGCCGGCGATGAACAGCGCGTCCGAGGCCGAGACTTTGCGCGTCAGGTTGTTATCAATCCCCCAGCACACGCACGCCAGCGCTACGGCAAACGGCCCGGTCCAGTCGTGGCTGGCGCCGCCGCCGTCGGACCATGACAACACCGCGCCGCCCAGCACGATCGCGAGCATGCCGAGGACGATGCGGCGGTCGGCGTTTTCTCTGAACACCAGCCAGGCGATCACGGCGGTCAGCACCGATTCAAGGTTGAGCATCAGGGAGGCAGTCGCGCCGGCGGTGCGCGTGATGCCGAACATCAAGGCAACCGGGCCGAGGATGCCACCGAAGGCGATGGCGCCGAGCAGCCAGGGCCATTCAGCACGGGTCAGCCCGCTGGGTTTCCAGCCGCGATCACGGATAAGGCGCACGCAGGCCAGGCCGAGGCCGCTGCCGAGGTAGAGCAGGCCAGCGAGCAATACGGGCGAAAGGCCCAGGCCGAGGCTTTTGGCGAGCGGGGTGCTGGCGCCGAACAGGGCGGCGGCGGCGAGTGCGTAAACGATGCTGAGGTTCATGGGCCATCCTCGAAAGGTTGACCCATGATACGTCGCTTGCCAGGGTCAGCACCCTGACAACTTTATATTTACTGCGCGGTTTTCAGCTTGATCACATCACCCGAAATCTTGGTGGTGTAACCGTTCAGTACCCAGGCCCAGAACCATTTTTCCTGCACTTGAGTGTTGATCAGCGCGTCGCCGCCTTTGGCCTTGATGGCGGCATCCTGGGCGCGCACGAAGCGGCTGTTCTGGCCGATCGGGATGATGCCGAGCAACATCACGCCGGTGGCGCTGCCTTCACTGTGGCCCAAAACGGTGTATTGGCTGCTGTCGTACTGCGGGGATTTGATGGCGGTGCCGGTGCAGCCTGCGAGGGTGAAACCGAGAACAGCTGCTGCAACTACTTTACTGACGTACTTCACTGTGTAACTCCATGGACTGACCCTCGGGATTCAATTCTCGAGGGGGCGCTACTTTAATTCCTGCATTGGCAGATTGAAATCAATTACCCGGATGTTTCATTTTCAGGCCGCGCTATAGGCCCGAGGCCGACGCCACTGGCATGTACTGATGGCCCGTCACTGTAGCTGCCTGAGCAACGCGTGAAAAAAGGGAACCGACTTAGCCACCTGTTCACTCACTCTTTAAGACTTCGATGCGTTCCATCCCAAGTCTGACCAATCAAAATGATGAGCAAGGTGGCTAACGTGTTGCAAGTAAACGCTAATGCAGTATCCCGCTCTGGTGGCCTGGGTCACAGTACTGAAGTGGGCACGTCTAAGTTCAATGCCATCGCGTCGTTAGGCGTGAAGCTTGGAACCGGTAGCCAAAAAGATGTTTATCACTCTCAGCAGGATGCCAGGCAATGTGTCTGCCTGATTCGCCCGGGCACGACGGGAAACATCCCTGCGAGTGATTATGCAGAAAAAGAAATGCAACTGACCAAGCAGCTTAAAGACCTGGGGTTTCCAGTGGTCGATGCGCACGCGTTGGTTGCCTATAACGGCCAAGTGGGCCTTACCAAAGACTATATTCACCATGCGCTGGATTCTGAGGATGTGATTCATAACCGCCAGAGCCTTCCGAGCGATGAGAAGTTTAATACCAACGTTCAAAAGGACTGCGATTTTATAATCAACAAGCTGAAGGCTCACCACGTACACATTGAGGACTTGCAGTTCATCATCGATGGGTATGGGCGGGTGCGCATCAACGATCCCCGGGAGGTGGTGAGATCTTCGCCGGACAAAAGTATCAATAAGGTTCGCGAGTTACGGGCCGTCGCATTGAATAACTTGCTCGACGACAGCGACTGACCCACGCGGCGCATGCGCAAGGCAATGCTTGGGTTCATGGGCCGCCCTCGCCAGGTGGCCCATGCTACGACGGCAGGCGGGTTATTGAGCTTGCACGTAAACCCAAGCCGTCAGCCCCGACGCCAGCGCCACGGACACGCGCTTATAGTCCGACACCTCATACGCATCCGCTGCCGCCAGTTCCTGCGCGTTTATCTGAAAGACCATGCCTTCAACGCTGGCAGACTTTTCCTCGGTGGGCGCGACAATCGGGTGATGGGTTTTGCCGCTGGTGGCCAGCACTTGCGGGTCGGTAATTTCTACCCAGCTTTGCGCATAGCCGAGCATGGCGTCGTGCTGGCCGACCAGTTCCCGGCCGAAGTTGGCGAGTTGCACGGCTTTGTCCTGCAAGGTGCCGTAGGAAAACAGCAGCACGGGAAATTGGGTGGAGCGTTCCATGGATGTTCCTTAAGCGAGTAGGTCTTCGTAAAAAGCGCCGTAGGGCTTGCTCGGGTGAGCGATCTGGATTTCCAGAATCCACAGCCCGGCGTTCGGGTAATGTTCAAAATCACCCAGGTCGCCGCCGCGATGGATGGCATGGGGGAAGTCGCTGACGCGGTGGCCCTTGATGTCGAGGTTCAGTCGCCAGCCCATGGCTTGGGCTTGCTCTTGGGCATAGCGGTAAAGCTCAAGGCCCGCGACTTGGTCATTTTTCCAGCGCGATTGTACGCGGTCGAACAGCCCTTTGGCGGCGTTGGCGCAGGCGATCATGTCCGCGTCGTTACCAACCGTAAAGGTGGCACCGGCGTCGCCTTCATGGCCTTGCCACACGGCGCCCATGTCGATGAAGAAAATATCGTCTTCGGCCAATACCGGGTCGCCATCGGAGCGTTGGTTGAAGGCTTTGAGGGTGTTGGCGCCGAAACGCACCAGCAGCGGGTGCCAGATGCGTTGCATGTCGAGTTCGGTGAGTACCTGTTTGCCCAGCTCGCGAGCCTCGGATTCAAGCATGCCGGGGCGGATACGTTGGGCGAGGTGTTCGATGGCTTGCCAAGTCATGGCTTGGGCGTAACGCATGGAATCGATACTGTAGGCGGCGCCCACGGCTTCTTTGGGTTGTGCGGTCACCGGTGTTCCCTCGCATTCAGGCTGTGCTGGTCGTTGTGCGTTTTACTATATAGCGATGCAGTGGCACAGCCCAATCTCAAAAACACCACAGATCAGATGTGGGAGCGGGCTTGCTCGCGAATGCGGTGGTTCAGTTGATACATGTGCTGACTGACACGCCGCCTTCGCGAGCAAGCCCGCTCCCACAGTTTTCACCGTGTTGGGTCAGAAATGCAGCCACGCCAGGCTACCCAGCAGCATTGCCACACCACCTGCGGTATAAGACATGCGCTTGAGCCACTCCTTGCGCGTCAGTAACGTAATCGCCGCCAACGAAATTGCGATCTGAATCGCGGTCATCGCCTGCGCCCAACGGTGATGCTGGTGCAGCGCCTCCTCGGATTTCTGGTCCCATTCCTTGGATGTCGCCTCAAGCTTCTCGGCCTGTTTGCGCACCTCTTCCTTCTGGCCCTTGTAGCGCTCGATCTCGTCCTTGTAATGCGCGGCATCCACACCCGGAATATGCGTAGCCAGCTCCGCCAGGTTCTGGCGGCTGGATTTGGCCTGGTAGTAGTTCCACTGGTTGGCGGCTTCGGTCTTGATGATGGCGGCGTTGTTCTTGTCCATCGCCGCTTCGCTTTCGGTGGAGCCGGCCTGGTAGCTGAGCATGGCGCCCAGGGTGGCCATCAAGGCGGTCATTACGGCGATGCGGCTGGCAAAGTTGTCACCGCGCCCGTGCGCATGTTCGGTGGTGTGTTCAATGTGTTTTTCGTGGGGGCTGGGGACTTCGAAGGCTTCGGACATGGGGGCGTCTATGAAGGGACTGAGGGAGATTGATTCTTTACCAGTGAAGCTGTCTCAATCCTGTACGTAACGCTGCAAACCTTGCACCAGCGCGTCGAATGTCACGCGGCAGCGCGGGCTGTTGCGCAGGTCTTCGTGCATGGTCACCCAGGTGTCCAATTTGAGCGCAAAGCCATCGGGCAGTACCCGGCGCAAACGCGGGTCGCGCTTGGCCAGTTGCACCTGGCAGCCGCCGATACCGGCACCGGCGCGAATCAGCGCCAATTGCGCCAGGTCACTGTCGCTGCTGATGGCGAAGGCGCTGCGTTCAAAGCCCTTGATCGCCAGGCTGCGGATAAACGCGCTTTCGTGGTCGAAGCCGATCACCGAATGGTCGGCCAGATCCTGCATCTGCAGGGGAATGCCGTGCTGTTGCAGGTAGTCGTCGCGGGCGTGCAGGCCCACTTCGATCAGGCCGATACGCTGCGCCAGCAGTTGCTCCTGGCTGGGGCGGACCATGCGCACGGCGAGGTCGGCTTCCAGTTGCAGCAGGTCGCTGAGGCGGTTGCTCAGCACCAGTTCAACCCGCAAGCGTGGGTGTTGGCGGCGCAGTTGGGTGATGATCGGCGGCAGCACTTCCACGCCGACCACTTCGCTGGCGGATACGCGCACCACGCCGCGCACTTCCTCGCCGTGGGCAGACGCGGCGCGCTCCAGGGCGGCGGCGGTGCGTTCCATGGTTTCGGCATGGGCGCGCAAGGTATGGGCCACGGCCGTCGGCAGCAACCCCGCAGGCGAGCGAGTGAACAGCACCACGCCCAGCTCGGCTTCCAGCGCAGCGATGTGCCGGCCCACCGTAGGCTGCGTGATACCGAGCTGCCGCGCGGCGCCCGATAACGATCCTTCCTTGAGTACGCCAAGGAATGATCGGTAAAGCTCCCATCCAATTGTCGATGCCATGCATAAATGTATAGCGGCTGGATTGTCTTCGGCAATTTATCTATAGCAAGGCTGCACACAAAATGGCCTTACCAACCCGTGTAGGAGAAGGTTATGAGCAAGGTTCTGGTGCTGGGTGCAACCGGCGGGATCGGCGGTGAAGTGGCGCGGCAACTGCACGCGTCAGGCTGGGAGGTGTGTGCGCTGACGCGGGATGTGGGCAAGGCCCGCCGCGCGAATGCCGACTTTTCCTGGATCGAGGGCGATGCGCTCAATCGTGATGAGGTACGCGCTGCCGCCCGTGGTTGTACGGTGATCGTGCATGCCGTCAACCCACCGGGTTATCGCAATTGGGCTGAGCTGGTCGTGCCGATGATCGATAACAGCATTGCGGCGGCCATCGCCGAGGGCGCGACGATTGTGTTGCCGGGCACGGTCTACAACTTCGGGCCGGATGTGTTTCCGGTGCTGTATGAAGATTCGCCGCAGCACCCGCGAACGCGCAAGGGGGCGATCCGCGTACAACTGGAGCAGCGTCTGGAAGAGGCGTCCCGCCGTGGCGCCCGTGTGCTGATTGTGCGCGCCGGGGATTTTTTTGGCGCTCGGCTGGCCAACAACTGGTTTGCCCAAGGCCTGATCAAACCCGGCAAACCGGTACACGCCGTGAGCTATCCGGGCGCACCGGGTGTGGCGCATCAATGGGCTTATTTGCCGGATGTGGCGCGAACCATGGTCGAGCTGCTTGAACGCCGGTCAACCCTGGAAGCTTTTGCGCGCTTTCACATGGCCGGGCATATGGACACGGATGGCACGCAGATGGCCCAGGCGATCCAGCAGGTGGTGCTGCGCAGGACGGGCCAGCAACCACGTGTAGGTCGTTTCCCATGGTGGTTGCTGAAAATGGCTGCGCCTTTTGTCGTCACTCTTCGCGAAATGCAGGAGATGCGTTACCTGTGGCAAACCCCGTTGCGTCTGGATAACCAGCACTTGGTCGCGACTTTGGGGCACGAGCCGCACACGCCGCTGGAGCAGGCGGTGGAAGCTACATTACTCGGTCTGGGTTGTTTGCCTGACGCCGTCTGATCAAACGCACATACACCGCGATATTGACCAGCACCACCACGGCACCCAGCCCCAGCTGAATCTCTGGGGTCAGCCCGGCCGGGTAGATCAGCGTAAGAATGTAATGCTCGATAAAACCGCCGCCATAACCGTCCTGCCCGGCGAGGTGACGCAGCAGGTTCTCCCAGCGGGTCAGCGGGCAGGGCAGGTGGAACACTTCCACCGCCACGCCCCAGGCTGCGGCGGGCAGGTGCAGCCACATCACTGGCCGCCACTTGAGCGCCAGCAACCCGCCAAACAGCACGAACAGGATAAAACACAGGTGGAACAGCACCAGGCTGTCGGCGGCAATGCGATAGAGCATGAAGAAGTTCGCTTTTATCAGGGCTGGAGTTGTGTTTGCAGGTAGTCGATAAACACCCGCAGCTTTTTCGGGGTGTTGCTGCGGTTGAAGTAATACAAGTACAGCGCGCTGTGGGTAATCCAGTCGCCCAGTACCTCCACCAGCTCCCCACTGTGCAAGTAGGGTTCGACGCTGGAACGCGCGACATAGGCAAACCCGAAACCGTCGAGTGCCCCGCGGATCATCAATTCGATGTCATTGGTGGCCAAGCGGCCCTTCACCGTGACGCGCATCGGTTTGCCGTCTTTTTCAAAGTCCCAGCGGTGCATCAGGCCGGTCTGTGCGCTGCGGTAGTTGACGCATTCATGCTCAAGCAGGTCGTGAGGATGAGTGGGAATTTTGCGCCCCTGCAAATAACCTGGCGTGGCGACGATCACGAAGCGCAGCTGCCTGGCCACCGGTATCACCACCATGTCCTCGGCCAGTACATGATCGTAGCGGATACCGGCGTCGAAGCCTTGCGCGACGATGTCCACCAGGGCGTTATCCACGGCCACTTCCAGGTTGATCCCCGGATGCTGGCGCAGGAAACCTTGAAGCAGCGGCTGCAGCACCATCCGGCTGGCGGTAGAAGGCACGTTCAGGCGCAAGGTGCCGCTGGCCTCGACCGTGGCGGCGGCGACACTGTGCAAACTGGTTTCGAGTTCTTCGAGCAACGGGGTGATTTTTTCCAGCAGTTGCGTACCGGCTTCGGTAAGGCTGACGCTGCGGGTGGTGCGATTGAGCAGGCGCACGCCGAGCTGTTTTTCCAGTGCGCCAACGCGCTGGCTCACGGTAGAGACCGACAGGCTCACGGCATCGGCAGCCTGGGTGAAGCTCTTGGTGCGCGCGACCTGCAGGAACAGGCGCAATTGTTGAAAATCAGGCGTGTCCATTGTGTGGTTTTTCCGGAAGGGGCATGTGAATTATGCATCTTTTTCACAGGAACGCCCGCGCGCATACTTTTTTCACACCCACGAGGAAGGTCCCTTCATGACCGATTCAACTGCAAAACCTGTCTGGTTTATCACCGGTTGCTCTACCGGTTTTGGTCGCCAATTGGCGGTGCACACCTTGAGTCTCGGCTACCCGACGGTGGTCACTGCACGTAACCCGCAACAAGTGGAGGACATTGTTGCGGGCCATGAGGACATCGCCCTGGTGCTGGCGCTCGACGTGACCGATCAGGCCCAGGTCGATGCAGCGGTGCAGGCCGCGCAAGTCCGTTTCGGGCATATCGATGTGCTGGTCAACAACGCCGGTATCGGCTACTTCGGCGCGTTTGAAGAAAGCGATCTGGACGAAGTGCGCCGCATGTTCGAGATCAATGTGTGGGGCCTCAGCGCCATGACCCGCGCCGTGCTGCCGGGTATGCGCGCACGTCGCTCGGGCACGGTGGTGAACATTTCATCGGTGGGCGGGATTGCCGCGTTCCCGTCCCTGAGTTTCTACAACGCCACCAAGTTTGCGGTGGAGGGCTTGTCCGAAGCGCTGGCTCAGGAAGTTGCGCCGCTGGGCATCAAGGTGTTGCTGGTCGAACCAGGCCCGTTCCGCACCGACTGGGCCGGGCGTTCGGCCAACGAAGCTCCGCAGGCTATCGACGATTATCGCGATACAGCGGCGGCCCGCACCAGCCGAGTGCGTAGCTACAGCGGCAAGCAACCGGGTGACCCGGTGCGTGCAGCGTTGGCCATCGTCAAGGCCGTGGAAGCCGAACACCCGCCATT
Source organism: Pseudomonas onubensis (assembly GCF_965653655.1). Classification (NCBI taxonomy): domain Bacteria; kingdom Pseudomonadati; phylum Pseudomonadota; class Gammaproteobacteria; order Pseudomonadales; family Pseudomonadaceae; genus Pseudomonas; species Pseudomonas onubensis. The sequence continues at coordinate 25,532 of NZ_CBFHAZ010000089.1, forward strand.
GCGCTTGCTATTGGGCAAGGCCGCGCTGGGCTTTGCACGTACCAAAGTCGAGGCGTTGAGCGCCGATTTTGACGCATGGGCCGAGGTGACCGAGGGCGCGGATTTCCCTGAATAACGCCGCAGGGGAAGGGCCGCAACGGTTGCTTACACAGGCTGTAGGCCGTTATTGTGCTGAATCCTTTTAGTCCTTCCCCCAAGGTTCTGTTGCGATGAATGTACCGCGTACCGCAGTCGGTCCAATCAAGGCCGTGATTTTTGATATGGACGGGTTGTTGCTGGACACTGAAGGCATCTACACCGAAGTCACACAGATCATCGCCGAACGCTTCGGCCGTACCTACGACTGGGGCATCAAGCAGCACATTATCGGCCGGGGCGCCCAGGACCTGGCTGAATACGTGGTCAAGGCGCTGGATTTGCCGATTACTCCGGCCCAGTTTCTGCGGATTCGCGAACCGCTGATGAGCGAACGTTTCCCCAAAGCCCTGGGCATGCCCGGTGCCGAAGCGCTGGTGCGGCACTTGAAGGCGCACAACATCCCGATTGCCGTGGGCACCAGTTCGTCGCGCAATTCGTTTGGCCATAAGACCACCTTGCACCGTGAGTGGTTTGGTTTGTTCGGTACTATCGTCACGGCCGATGACCCTGAAGTGGGGGCCGCCAAACCCGCGCCGGATATCTTCCTCACTGCCGCCCGCCGCCTGGGTGTAGCACCCGAGGATTGCCTGGTGTTCGAAGACTCGCCGTTTGGCGTGACCGCTGCCAAGGCCGCTCACATGACCGCCATCGCCGTGCCCGATGAGGCCATGGCCGACAGCAAGTATCAGCATGCCGACCAGATCATCCGCAAGCTGGCGGACTTTGACCTGGCGGCGTACGGCTTGCCGCCAATGTCCTGACTAAAGCGCGGTCGAAAAAAATGTGGGAGCTGGCTTGCCTGCGATGGCGATCTTGAGGACGCCATCGCAGGCAAGCC